>JADLEA010000221.1 GCA_020846365.1 Bacteroidota bacterium | reverse complement strand
TGTTCGGCGACCGAGAACATTCCCCATGGGCCGAAGCTCACGACGAATGCCAGCAGGCACAACGAGGCGGGGATGGTCTTAATGCTCTTGGCTCTGCTCAGCGTGAAATACGCGATCAGGAAGACGAGCCAGATCCCCAGTCCGAACGCGATGTATCTTCCTTCCGTGATGCCGTATTCAGACACTCTTCTCCAGACTGCCAGAAACAGCATCACCACGAGGGGAATAAGGAGAATGTAGAACCATCGCGAGGCGCGGGCAATCCAGAGGTTTTCCGTCCGGCCGATGACGGGATGGAGCAGGAGCAGGGAGAACATGCCGGTTCCTGAGAAGCCCAGTATGAGTTTGCTCACCCAGCCCTGCGGCCAGTCCCATTCGATGAGGATCTTCGCAAGGTAGGCGTACAGGATAACGAGATAGATGAGCACGAGGGGGAAGAGGATATACTGGGCGAAGATCTTGAGACCTTTCGGGTACTCCGTCAGCATGTTGAGTTGGGAGAGATCATCCGGGATGCCGGCGAGGAAGAACCAGGTGGCGAAGAGTCCGACGATGAAGATGAAGAGTTCCGGGTAGCGTTTCTCCGGGACGTCGACGCCGAAGAGGTTTTCGAGTGCCACAAGTGCGATGACGAGTCCGAGGTAGAGTACGAGGGAGTAGAGGCCCGCAGTCAGGATTCTGAGGAAGAGGGATTTGTTGTAGTGCCAGTATCCGTTTTCTTCGCCCCCCGTGGTGAAGGGCGCAATTGCGGCGAAGAGGTGGAGGGCTGCTGCCAGCGCGAAGAACCGGAAGAGCGTTATCAGTGGTGCGTTCGTCAGGTCGGTCGGGACTGTGGCGGCGTAGCCCAGAAGCAGGAGGAGTCCGGCCACCTGGATGCCGAGCGACGCGGGTTTTCCCAGCCGTCTCTTCTCAGCGAGCAGTGTCAGGGAGATGAGGAGGGGAATTCCCAGAATGCAAGCCAGGAGGATATTGAAAAGGAGGGTAGGTTGTGCCGGGCCTTCGTGATCGACGAGGATGAGGGCGGCGACGGTACCCAGGGCCGCGATGCAGAGAACAAAAGGGAAGCGGCGGAGGGTTGTCCAACCGTCCTCGAGTGCCTGGCGTATTGATGGGAGCTTCATGACATGCCTCATGGGGTGCAGAGTGTCAATTGACGGGGGTTGCGGCCGGTGGAGATGGTTGCCGCAGGGGAATTTCTGGCGCAAATGTAGAGGTTTTTCATGCGAAGTACAAGAATGGGGCTTGTTGACAATCCCGAATTGCGGCCGTATCTTTGAGATAGTATGGGGGGGCAACAGAAAGCAGAAAACGAAATGAGGGGCCTCTCCATCCAGCGGAAGTGAGAGGCCCCTTTTTTTTCGTCTTTGCAGTTGGGGCGCGTGGCGGCCCTTCGAAAGGAATTATTGCGATGAACGGGTGCCGTGAGAACTTGACTGCAGGACCAGTCGTCCTCCTGGTCGTTGCTATGATTTGCCTTTCGTTCTCCATGCAACCTCAAGCACACGGCCAGGAATCTCTCACGGCAAGCGGCGTCCGCGGAGGGGGAACAGTCTCCGTCGTTACCGAGTGGTTTCCCGCTCCCGCCGTGAGATATACCGAACTCGACCGACGCGTGGCGATTGAATGGGGTTCGAACCTTCCGCGGGTGGATTCGTTGGAACACGGCTTGAAACCACCGTTTGCCTACCTCTTTGCCGGCTATAACATCTACCAGTTGCCGTCTCCGGATGCGACCCTCCAGAGTGCAAAGAAGATCGCAAACTACTACGTCACGTACGGCGATCCTTGTCCACCCCGGGTCATATACGACTTGATCTATGATGCGGAGTACGGGATCATACTGACGTTGCCTGTCCAGATTGGGATCACGCCGGAAATCCACAGGTGGTTTGTGTTTGATCGCGACTATCTGAACGGAAAACAGCTGCTCACGAACGGCACTGCATATCACGTGGCTGTGACCGCATACTACTGGTCGAGTACTGGTGATTATCCCGCGGCCGCGGAGTCATCACCGATCGTGTACACAGTCAGACCGCAATCCGAGCGATTCTACTCACTGAACCCCGGAGAAGTGCTTCCGGGTGTTGTCCAGACTCAGGCGTTGGGGGTTGCGCCGAGTGACGGACGGTTGGAAGTTGTTGTCGTGGATCCGGGAAGAGTCACGGGTCATACCTACACTGTCGAGTTCACGCCTGGAGACTCCGGGTTTGTCTGGTCGCTGAGAGATCTGACGCAGGGGACGGTCCTCCTGTCGGATCAGACGAATCAATCGGGCGATGTGAACTATTCGATTACGGATGGCCTGATGGTGAAGGTGATAGATTCTGAGCCGGGGATGAAGGACTACCAGATCCCCGCGGGTAGATGTGAGTGGACATGGGCCTCGGCAGACATTGGGGCTGAGGGATTTGGCGGCGCCATAGGAAATGCATATGACAATTTTCCCTCCAGATCTACGGTTACGTATGACAAGCTCCGCAATGTACTTCTCAGGTTTGCTGAAACGGATTCCGCGGGGAACGCGATCGATACCACCGATCCGGACCATTCGTCTGGCTACCGCTACCTCAGGGGGGCCGACCAGCCGGCGGCGCGCCCCGGCTTTGCCCCCTTCATCACACATCCGGAATCCGGGTATGCCTATCAGACATTCGAACGGAATATCCCCATTGCGGCATACAACGTTGACGTGTCTCCTCCAGTTCGACTCGCCGTCGGCTTCCTGGAGAACAATGTCCCGGCGGGCTTGGTAGACGGCAAGTATTGGCCGGGGATTGCCACTGTTTATCCGGACAACATCTCCTCATCCGGTCCGCTCGAGTGGCTCTTTGTCTTTGACAAACCATACTCCGACTTGCCGGACACGACTTTACAGGTTGATCTTTTGGCGGATGCGACTCCGATGATGTGGCTCATGACTGTCCGGAACAAGTACGCAGGGGGGTACCAGCCGAATAGCGAACTCCTGATCCGCGCTTCACATCTCAACGTCCCGGGAGTCACCTACCAATTTTCAGTGCCGCAGGCAACCTCGGTTCGCGAGGAGTGGTTGGTCAGAGATTGCCGGCTTGAGCAGAATTTTCCGAACCCTTTCAACCCGACGACCACAATCCGGTTTGCTCTCCCAAGGATTCAGCATGTGAATCTTTCTGTGTTCAACGTCCTGGGCCAGAGGGTGGCAGTGCTCGAAGACGGCGTACGCGGCGCAGGGCTTCACGAATACACGTTCGACGGCGATGGACTTGCCTCCGGCATCTATTTGTACCGTCTCACCGCCGGAGTCCAATCGATCACAAAGAA
The DNA here is from genome assembly GCA_020846365.1 of Bacteroidota bacterium. Taxonomy (GTDB): domain Bacteria; phylum Bacteroidota; class Ignavibacteria; order UBA10030; family UBA6906; genus JAGDMK01. The sequence continues at coordinate 4,378 of JADLEA010000221.1, read as the reverse complement.
ACTGATGCTTCTCCGATAAGGACCAATTCCTTCCGCACGGTCGATGGTCGAACATAGTCGCCACACATATCGCGAGTCACGGGCACTGTCCCGGCTCTTCATGATGTCTCTTGTAGCCGGCTGGATGCTCTACATGTCTGGTGGAAATGCTGCCGGGCAGTGGACGACACTCAATTCTCCTCACGAGATTGAGCGGCCCGCCTTCTTCCTTGACAGCACTTCAGTACTCGCATCGACGTATAGTCGTGGTCTCTTCCTTTCTGAAGATAAAGGGTTCTCCTGGAAGGCGTTACGGGGCAGTGACGGTGGTGACCACTTTACATTGCTTGCGGTGGACGGCGTCCGCATCTTTGCGAGGCAGAGATCCACCGAAGTCCATGAGAACCTGGCGCTCTCAACGGATCGTGGAGCGACGTGGATGGCGATCGCATTGGCGCCATGGGACCCCACATGTCTCGTCCGCTGTCGGGACAGCCTGTTCCTGGCATCACGGCACGGTCTCTATCGGTCTTCAGATGACGGCCAGTCCTGGAGCCGCATCGTGACGGGCTTGCCGGACACCAGCGTAGCGAGTCTCGTAACAGCAGGCGGGGAGCTATTCCTGGGAGCGGATGGTGAGGCGTACGTCTCCCGGAGCGCTTCGAATCGTTGGGAGCAGATAACCCTGTCGGTACCGGATATCGTTTCACTCTATGCGTTTGGAACGGATCTCTTCGCAAATACAGTCGATGTCGGTCTCTTTCGATCTACGGACCTCGGTCGCACCTGGCGCTCAGTTGCAGGAGCGCTGAATGAGCCGCGGATCCGGGATATGGGGGAGAGCGGGGATATTCTCATCGTTGCGTCGTACAGGAATGGACTGTTCAGATCCACTGACCGTGGGGCAACGTGGGACTCGTGCAATCAGGGACTGAATACGAGGGAGATACACGGCATAGTGGCGCATGGTCCGACTGTTGTCGCGTGGGGAAACGGATTGAACCACTATGTGTCCACTGACCACGGAAGTTGCTGGGTTCTCGGATCCGCGACCTCCCTGGCGAACGACGGACTTTTCGCGTACGGCCGCTTTCTCTACCGGACCGCGTCGAATGACTTTGGCGTTCTTCGTTCGTCCGACAGCGGAAGAACCTGGACTGAGTGCGGTCCCTCAGATCAGAATGGGATGGTGAAGCGTACAGCACTTTTTCACATCGACAGTTTGCTCTACAACATTCCCTTTTTCGGGGGAGGGGTGTTCACATCGGCCGACTCGGGCGACTCCTGGAAGAGGATTGGCAATGGCCCAACACAGGTTGTCGGTTTGGTGAAAACCGAAGGAGAGACACTGATCGCTGCCACGACCTCCGGCGTCTTCAAGTCGACTGACGGCGGAGCGTCGTGGATACTTTCCAGTGAAGGGCTGACGTTTCGGTTCTTGACGTCGCTTGTGCTGTGCAACGGTTTTCTCTTTGCTGGCACCGAAGGCGGCGGAGTATTCCGGGCTGATATCGGGGCTTCTTCATGGAGCGCCTGCAGCGATGGACTCGCGAACCTCTACGTTCAGTCTATGATTGCGATTGACACATGCCTCATGGCTGCGATAACCGGCAGACCTGGCATCCATATCTCATCAGATCTCGGGCAATCGTGGAAGCCCGCATATTCCGGGCTTCCTGGTGCTTTGTTCCGGATGCTCGTCAATGCCGGCCGATCTGTTTTCACAGCGTCCGATTTGCTCGATGGCATCTTTCAATCGACGGATCTGGGCACTTCCTGGCTGCCAGTGAATGATGGGCTTCCTCGTGAACGAGTTCTGCGCATGACGTTGAGTAGCACGGATCTCCTGGCAATCCTCAATGGCGCGGGGTTATGGAGCCGGCCGTTGTCACAGTTGGTCACCGGGGTTCCGCCTGTCACTCACGTGACGCCCGCTTGCGTCTCCCTTTCGCAGAACTATCCCAATCCGTTCAATCCCGTCACGACGATTCAGTATGTGCTCCCGGCACGGTCCACTGTGCTCCTCTCGGTCTACAACCTTCTCGGCCAACAGGTAGCCGTGCTCGAGGATGGCGATCGCGAGGCGGGAGTCCATGAGGTGGCCTTCGATGCGGGGCGACTCGCCAGCGGGGTGTATTTCTATCGGATAATCGCAGGGCCGTTCGCAGCGACGAGGAAACTCTTAGTTGTTCGGTGAAACATTTCTATCAGTGAGGACAATGCTCGAACATAGACGCCGCACATGTTACGAGTCGCGGACCATGTCCCGACTCCTTATGATGGCTCTTGTGGCCGGCTGGTTGCTCTTGGCGGGCAGTGGGCAAGTCAGTGGACAGTGGACCACGATCAATTTTATCCCCGGAATCGTGCCGCCTGCCTTCTTCCTTGACAGCACAACAGTACTGGCATCGACAGATTTCCTTGGTCTCTTTCTTTCTGAGGATAGGGGGGTCTCCTGGAAAGCACTACGGATCGGTGAGGAAAGCGACCGATTAGCGTTCCTGGCAATGGACAATATCCGCATCTTTGCAAGGCAAGGATTGTACGACTATGTCCCCAAGACTCTGGCCGTTTCAACAGATCGAGGAGCCACTTGGACGAAAGTCGAATCGGCGCCATTGGACCCCACATGTATCGTCCGGTGTCGGGACACGTTGTTTCTCGGAACGACGCACGGTCTCTACTGGTCGTCAGATGACGGTCAGTCCTGGAGCCACATCGTGACAGGCTTGCCGGACAGTAACGTAAAGAGTCTCGTGACAGCTGGAGAGGAACTGTTCCTGGCTGCGGGTGGTGAGGTGTACCTCTCCCGAAGCAGCCTAGATCATTGCGAGTGCGTCACTCTGTCGCTACCGGAAATTGCCTCGCTCTATGCGTTCGGAACGGATCTCCTGGCAAACACTCTCGATCTCGGGCTCGTTCGCTCCACGGACTTTGGAGCCACATGGCGATCCGTTGAAGGAGGGCTCAACGATCCGTACATCTCGGACATTGGGGAGAGCGGGGATATTCTCATCGCTGCGACCTACTTCACTGGGTTGTTCAGGTCGACTGACCGCGGGGCAACATGGGATTCGTGCAACCAGGGACTGAATACAAGGAGACTCCGTGGCGTAATAGCGCATGGGCCAAATGTAATCGTGTGGGGAGAGCCTTCGGGCCACTACGTGTCATCTGATCACGGGATGCACTGGTCTCCCGGGCGTAGCTCGCCCTCCGGCCCTCGGCTGACAGCGTTGGGCCCATTTCTCTATGCGACCGGGTCGTATGAATTTGGGATTCTTCGTTCGTCTGACAGGGGACGAAGTTGGGTTGAATGTGGACCTTCTGACCAGAATGGGATAGTGGACCAAGCACGGCTGTTTCAAGTTGACAGTCTACTATACAACAGTCCGTTCCCCGGAAGCGTGTACAAGTCGCTTGACTCGGGGAAGACCTGGACAGCCGTGAGTCAGGGGCCTACTCAGTTTGAGGCACTTGTGAGGACTTCAAGCGGGCACCTTGTGGGTGCTTCATACTACGGAGCTTTCAGGTCGACGGACGAGGGACTTTCGTGGGAACCTGTCAACGACGGCTTGACGGAGACTGGAGTGACGACGCTTGCACTATGCAAGGGATTTCTCTTGGCCGGAACCGCCGGAGGGGGGGTATTTCGGACGAACATGGATGTATCAGCATGGAGTCCTTGCAGCGACGGTCTCGAGCACTTGTACGTGAAGTCGATCACCGTGATTGACACCGTAGTGATTGTTACAACACGGGGCAAACCTGGTGTCTACAGGTCGTCAGATATGGGCGAATCATGGGCTCCTTCGAATCCCGGACTTCCCAATTCATCATTCCATAGTCTTCTGAGCGTCGGCCGGTCTGTCTTTATGGCATCCGATGCACGCGATGGCGTTTTTCAGTCGACGGACAACGGCACTTCCTGGTTTCCCGTGAATGATGGGCTTCCGCATACGCAGGTAGGCACCCTGGTAGTGTCAGGCCCAGATCTCATGGCGACGGCTAGGGGTATTTGGACCCGGCCGTTGTCACAGTTGGTCACCGGGGTTCCGCCTGTCACTCACGTGACGCCCGCTTGCGTCTCCCTTTCGCAGAACTACCCCAATCCGTTCAATCCCGTCACTCGCATCGGCTTCACGATCTCGGACAAGGATGTGGGGTGGGTTAAGCTCTCGGTTTTTGATGTGCTCGGTCGGGAGGTCGCGGTGCTGGTGAACGAGAGGAAAACGGTCGGTCAGTATGATGTAGAGTTCAATGGGCATCGGCAGCCGAGCGGGGTGTACTTCTACAGGTTGCAGGTCGGAGGCTACCGCGAGACGAAGAGGTGCGTGCTGTTGCGATAGTATCGTCTGCCCCCCCCCCGGGGGGGGCGCCGGGCGCGTTGACAATTCTG
>JADLEA010000220.1 GCA_020846365.1 Bacteroidota bacterium | reverse complement strand
TCACCGCGTCCCGCATCGGCATCGCCGCGGCACTCATGTATCAGGACAAACCTGCGGACGCACGCCGGGAAATGAACGCAGTGTTGGACAATGCCCAGGATGACACTGATCGCAGGCAGGCTCTGTTTGTCTCAACGCTCTCTTATCTCGAGGAAGGCAACACCGATGCCGCGCTCAAAGAAATGAAGAAACAATACGCGCTCGGCGAGAAGATCAGCGACGCCGCTGCCATGGCAGGGGATCTGGTGGCAATGGGGACCATCAACTTCGAAGCGGGCAACATCGCGGCCGCTGAAGAGCTGTACAAGAAGGGCCTGGACCTCTTCCAGAACTCCACCCTCTCCGATGACGTCAAAGCTCTGAATAGACTCGGGAGCAAGTACAACACCGCGGTCATAGCGGCAGCAAAAGGGAATATCGATGCCGCAAAGAAAGAGGCCGAGCAGTTGGCGAAAGGGGCGGAATCCCTCGGGAACAAGTTCCAGATCCGTCTCGCCCACGAGCTCAAAGCGAGAATAGCATTGGCCGAAAAGAACTATGCCGCCGCACTCAAAGAACTGGAACAGGCGAACCAGCAAAATCCTTACAACCTGTACCGGTCAGGCCAGGCATTTGAAGGGATGGGCAAGAAGGAAGAGGCCAAAGCAAAGTACAAGGCAGCAGCGGAATTTAACGGGCTGCCGAACCTGAACTATGCTCTCATCCGGCATAAGGCGAAGGCGAGTCTGTCGGGCGGTCTGTCGGCCAGATAGGGTCTGGTTGTTGTCTGTCCGGCAGTCGTCATGATTAACCAAAGGGTGGGCGCCCGGCTCAACATCGTTGCACTTCGGCGGAACTGCAACGGAGCAGACGTCCACCCTTTGCCTTCAACCTCAACTGGCGCGACCCGCATTCAGGCCACGGTCAAGTCCCCTTCAACCTCGACTAGCGCCATCCGCATTCAGACCACAGTCATCTTGCCCTTAGGCTCGAATCGTGCGCTCCGCATTCAGACCGCGGTCATCGCTGCACGAGTAGGACCGTTAGGATGATCGCAACGATCGCGGCGACGATGGCAATCGCGAGACCGCCTTCTCCGATGCCGTAGTTCGTCCGGTAGGGATCGTAGCCCAGCGTCGAATCGCTGCGGCGTTTTTCCACTCTTCGCTTGAACCGGATGCGCGAGTTGTCAAACTTCTCGAGCATCTCCCAACCCGCCCGTGCCTCCTGTTCGCAAACCTGCCTGATCGCATTCGGGTTGGAGAACTTCCCCATGGTGGAGCGTACGATTTTGAACTCCCACCCCTCCAGATCCTCCTGGCTGTATCCGGTCATGTCTTCTTCCTCTTCTTGTAAGCGTCGTCGTTTTTCGGCTGCCGCAGCCGATGCTCCGGCATTCATATGAGACTCCTTTTTTTCGTGGACCACCAGGGCACCGGGTGGCACACACTCGTCCGGCCCGCAAGCTGCATGGAAGGCTGGGGTGTGGCACCTACACGCTTGGTGGGCTCCCGCTGGGCGGCCCGGTCGGCCGCGCAGGCGCTCTATAATAGCAGGGCTGCCTCTTTTACGCTGGCGCGATTACGGTGTTGCACCCGCGCGATTCGCGCAACAACGAACCCGCCAAACAGTATACCTTGGCATAGAGTATCGCTCGCCAATTGTACAAAGAAAATACTTGACAAGCTTTCTCAAAATCCTATATTGTAAGAACACCAACAAGCGTATGGAAACCGGCCAACATAACAGCGTTCTCCCCGTGAGTCCTCCCGCACCTATGGGCGCACGCATTGCCGTTTCCACGATTTCCCTCGGTATTCTGCTTCTGCTGGTGAGCCTCCTGCTCGTCCTAGGGCTAATTCGCTGACCCCGGACGCCAGAGGCAAACCAGCACACACCGAACACTCCATAAGCTAACACCCGGTCTCGCAAGGTTCTCCTCTGGCAGGGAGAGATTCGTTTGTTTTTGCATGCATTGAACTGAACGAAGAGGAAGAACCGTCATGACTCAGCCCGCCGGCACTCAGCGCCGCAGCGACACCATCACCAAGGGAGTTCAACGAACGCCTAACCGCGCCATGCTCCGCGCCGTGGGCTTCGAGGACGCCGATTTTGCGAAACCGATAGTCGGCGTGGCCAACGGCTACAGCAACCTGACGCCGTGCAACATGGGCCTGAACGACCTCGCCACGCGCGCGATGCAGGAGCTCCAAATGGTGGGAACCATGCCGCAGGTGTTCGGCACGATCACTGTTAGCGACGGCATCTCCATGGGCACGGAGGGAATGAAGCTCTCCCTGATCTCCCGGGAGGTCATTGCCGATGCTATCGAGACTGTCTGCAGAGCCCAGTGCATGGACGGGGTTCTGGCCCTGGGCGGGTGCGATAAGAATATGCCGGGTGCGATGATTGCCTTTGCGCGTCTCAACATCCCGGCCATTTTCGTTTACGGCGGGACCATCAAGCCGGGACACTACAAGGGGCGCGATCTGACGATCGTCAGCGCTTTCGAGGCCGTAGGGGAGTACAGCGCTCACCGGATCGACGAAGCCGAACTGCAGGAAGTGGAGAGGCGCGCTTGCCCCGGTGCCGGCGCCTGCGGGGGCATGTACACGGCCAACACCATGTCTTCCGTCATCGAGGCCATGGGGCTCTCCCTTCCGTACTCGTCCACCATGGCCGCCGAGGATGCCGAAAAAGCCGAAAGCACCGCCGCCTCTGCCGCTGCACTCGCCCGCGCCATTGAACACCAGATTCTTCCTCGCCAGATGCTCACCCGCAAATCCTTCGAGAACGCTCTTGCCGTTGTCATGGCCCTCGGTGGTTCCACCAACGCGGTCCTCCACCTCCTCGCGATCGCGCATGCGGCCGAGGTTCCGTTGGTGCTCGATGACGTCGAGGCGATTCGCAGGCGTGTCCCCGTTCTCTGCGATCTGAAACCGTCCGGGAAATACGTTGCTACAGACCTTCACCGCGCAGGGGGAGTCCCTCAGGTGATGCGGATGCTGCTGGATCACGGCGTGCTGCACGGCGACGCCATGACGGTCACGGGGCAGACGGTGGCAGAGGTGCTTGCGGACGTGCCATCGGAACCGCCCAAGGGGCAGGAAGTGATTCATGCCTGGAGCCAACCGATGTATCCACAGGGGCATCTGGCGATTCTCCGGGGGAACCTGGCTACGGAAGGCGCCGTGGCGAAAATCACGGGGGTGAAATCTCCCAGGATTACCGGCCCGGCACGAGTCTTTGATTCTGAAGAGGAATGTCTGGACGCCATCCTTGCCGGCAGAATCCGGAAGGGGGATGTGCTCGTTATCCGGTATGAAGGACCCCGCGGAGGGCCGGGGATGCGCGAAATGCTTGCGCCAACCTCTGCAATCATCGGGGCAGGATTGGGTGATGCGGTGGGACTCATCACCGACGGTCGTTTCTCGGGCGGTACATACGGGCTCGTGGTGGGACATGTGGCGCCCGAGGCCGCCGTCGGCGGCACGATTGCCCTCGTGCGTGAAAACGATCAGATCACGATTGATGCCACCACGCTCTCGCTGCACCTTGATGTGCCGGAAGACGAGATCTCGCAACGCCGGAAGGCCTGGCAACCGCCTGCGCGCAAGTACAGGCACGGCGTCATGGCTAAGTATGCGGCGTGCGTCTCCAGCAGCAGCAAGGGCGCAGTCACCGACGCGTAACGGAGATGCGACATGGTATTCGGCTCGAAAAGTTCACTTAATAAACACGCGGTCCAACGCACATGGTACGGAGGTTCAATGACGCCACAGACACGCAGCGAAGGGAAGTCAGCGCAGGGCTCGATGATGACGGGCGCGGAGATTTTTGTGAGGTCGCTCATCGCAGAGAATGTCGAGGTGGTCTTCGGGTACCCCGGTGGCGCCACCATCGGTGTCTATGATGCGCTGCACGACATCTCCGATATCCGGCATGTGCTGACGCGCCATGAGCAGGGCGCCACGCACGCCGCTGAGGGATATGCAAAGGCCACCGGAAAACCGGGCGTGGTTCTCGTCACGTCAGGGCCAGGTGCCACCAACACCGTGACCGGCATCGCCGATGCTTACATGGATTCGATCCCGTTAGTGGTCTTCACCGGACAGGTGGCGCTCCACTTGATCGGGAACGATGCCTTCCAGGAGGCCGACATCGCCGGCATCACCCGCCCGATCACCAAACACAACTATATCGTGCGCGATGTGACAGAGCTGGCCAAGACCATCAAGGAGGCCTTTTACATCGCAACGAGCGGACGACCCGGCCCGGTCCTGGTCGACCTCCCGAAGGATGTCATGGCGCAGACCGCTCCGTTCCGCTACCCGGAGACGGTCTCCCTCCGGAGCTACAACCCCATCGTGGAAGGGCACGAGAAACAGATCAAGAAGGCGGCTTCGGTTATCAACGAGGCCACCCGGCCCATACTCTACGTGGGCGGGGGCGTCATCCAATCCAATGCCGCCGCCGAGCTGACGGCCTTCGCGCGGAAGCTCGGATGCCCCGTGACCACCACGCTTCACGGTCTGGGCGCATTTCCGGAGGATGATCCGCTCGCACTCGGCATGCTTGGGATGCATGGCACCTGGTATTCTAATATGGCAGTCCATAAGTGCGATGTGCTGATCGCGGTCGGCGCACGGTTCGATGACAGGGTGACCGGCAAGGTGGAGGAATTCGCCCCGAATGCGACAATCGTCCACATCGACATCGACCCTTCTGCCATCAGCAAAAATGTCCAGGTGGATGTTCCGATCGTCGGTGATGTGAAGAACGTCCTGACGAGCCTGATGGAACACGTTCGCCATTTGCAGACGGATGCGTGGAGGCAAACGATCTCACAGTGGCAGTACGAGCATCCGCTGCGGTACGAGACGGGAACCGCGCTGCGCGCGCAACAGGTGATTCATCGCATCGGCGAGCTGACGAAGGGGGACGCGATCGTGGTCACCGATGTGGGCCAGCACCAGATGTGGGCCGCGCAGTTCTTCACCTGGAAACATGCGCGGACACATATCACGTCAGGGGGACTGGGAACCATGGGGTTTTCACTTCCGGCGGCGATGGGGGCTGCCTTCGGCCGGACCGATCTGCCCGTGATTTCCATCAGCGGCGACGGCGGCTTCCAGATGAACTCGCAGGAGCTCGTGACGATCGTCCAGCATAAACTGCCGATCAAGATCTTCGTGATCAACAACGGATTCCTCGGCATGGTCCGGCAATGGCAGGAACTCTTCTGGCGCAGGCGCTACTCCCAGGTAGAGCTGTCCAATCCGGACTTCGTCAAACTCGCCGAGGCGCACGGGTGCCCTGCGCTCCGGGCGACCACGACTGCGGAAGCCGAGACGGCTCTGGCAACAGCCCTTGCACACACCGGCGGCCCGTTCTTTGTCGAGTTCGCCGTCGCCCAGGAAGACAATGTGTACCCGATGATTCCCGCCGGGCAAACAGTGAGCCAGATGCTGGATATGCCGATTGACCCGAACGGGGAAACCATTACCACGCTTGCCAAAGGCGCCCGGGCAGTTCCCAGAAAGGAGATCCATGTCCCAATCCCCGTCCACTAGCACCAGGAAAACCCACGCCGCGGGCACGACACCGCGCAAGCAACATACCATCTCCATCCTGGTGGAGAACAAATTCGGAGCATTCAACCGGATCGCGGGGCTCTTCGCCGCCAAGGGCTACAACATCGAGAGCCTGAGCGTAGGGGCGACCGAAGATGAAGGCGTGTCCCGGATGACCATCGTCACGGAAGGGGATGACCAGATCATTGAGCAGATCACCAAGCAGCTGCACAAGCTCATCGACACCCTGAAGGTGATGGACCTGACATACGACAGCTTTGTGGACCGGGAGCTGGTCCTGATCAAAGTGCAGACCACCACCGCCAACAGGTCCGAGATCATGCAGATCGCGGAGATCTTCCGGGCGAAGGTCGTGGATATCAGTCCGCGCACGCTAACCCTCGAGGCGACCGGGAGCCGGCTGAAGGTTGATGCCATCATCAAAATGTTGAAGCCGTTTTCGATCAAAGAGATCGGGCGGACGGGAAGGGTGGCGCTCAAGCGGGAGTTTCAGGGAGATGTGTGAGATAACACCATGGGGTCGCGATGGGCGTGCGTGCCAACGCGACCGGAGAAGGTTTGTGAGCCGCGCCTGCGGGCACTGGGCTCTTAATGCTGAGTCATGCACGAAGACACACTGAAAGGCTGGGAAATGGCAACGGAACGAGTATCGATTTTTGACACGACGCTGCGTGATGGCGAGCAATCGCCAGGCTGCAGCATGAACCTGGACGAGAAGGTGAGAATGGCGGTGCAGCTGGAACACCTGGGCGTGGATGTGATCGAAGCCGGGTTTCCTATCGCGTCGGTGGGCGACTTCGAAGCGGTCCACGAGATCGCAGGACGGGTCCAAACCGCCACGGTCGCGGGCCTCTGCAGGGCCGTGACGCAGGATATCGACAGGGCCTGGGAAGCTCTTGCCCCCGCCCGCAATCCCCGCATTCACACGTTCATTGCCACGTCCGAAATCCATCTTGCGCACAAGCTGCGCAAGACCCACGAGCAGGTTCTGAAGGACGTCGAACGCGCTGTCTCCTATGCCCGCTCCCTTTGTGCCGATGTCGAGTTCTCCTGCGAGGACGCCTCGCGCAGCGACGTGAGCTTCCTTGCCGAAGTCGTCGAGGCCGCGATTCTGGCGGGTGCGGGGGTGATCAACCTCCCTGATACGGTCGGCTACGCCGTCCCGGCAGAGTACGGCAGGATGTTCCGCGAGGTCCGGGCCCGTGTCAAGGACATCGATCGCATCGTGCTTAGCACGCACTGCCATAACGATCTCGGCCTGGCCGTGGCGAACTCCCTGGCAGCAGTCGAGAACGGCGCGCGCCAGGTGGAATGCACCATCAACGGCATCGGCGAGCGCGCAGGTAATGCGGCGCTGGAGGAAATCGTCATGGCGATCAAGACCCGCGGAGAACAACTCGGAGTCTCCACCGGCGTCGTTACCGAAGAAATCGTCCGCTCGAGCCGGCTCCTGAGCAGCCTGACCGGCATGCTGGTCCAGAGGAATAAAGCGATCGTCGGTGCCAATGCTTTTGCGCACGAGGCGGGCATCCATCAGGACGGGATGCTGAAAAGCGCGATCACCTATGAAATCATGACCCCTCAATCCGTCGGCATCAAGCACTCGACCCTGGTGCTCGGAAAGCACTCCGGCCGGCACGCGCTGAAACAGCGGTACGCGGACCTCGGATACACGCTCGCCCCCGAAGAGCTGGAGCGGGCATATAAAGAGTTCACGGCAATCGCAGACCAGAAGAAAGAGATCTTCGACGAAGAGCTCGTGGCGATCCTGGAAGACCGCCCCCCGTCCCTCGAGTCGTACTATCATCTCGAGACCTTTCATGTGACGACAGGAACGGGTATCAAGCCCACGGCCACGGTGGAGCTTCGCAAGGGGGACACCCGGTTAGTCGACTCCGCGACCGGCGACGGTCCTGTGGATGCGGCGTACCGCGCCATCGAGAGAATCACGGGCATAGCAGGGAAGCTTACCGAGTATTCCGTGAAATCCGTGAGCTACGGCCATGATACTGTGGGCGAAGCATTCGTCCGCGTTGAGTTCGACGGCGTGATGTTCAACGGCCGCGCGGTGAGCACTGACGTCATCACCGGCAGTGTCAAGGCCTACCTTGAAGCCCTGAATCGTGCCCAGGCATCGCTCACGATGCGCAAAGAGCAGACGCGTGCCACAGTGGAGGAGCCGGCGTGACCTCTCCCGGAACACCCCGCACCCTGTTCGACAAGATCTGGGATGCGCATGTGGTAGCGGCCGAACCAGATTCTCCCGCGCTGCTCTATATCGACCTTCATCTTGTGCACGAGGTGACCTCCCCTCAAGCGTTTGCAGGCATCCGCAAACGCGGTCTTCGCGTCCGGCGCCCCGAGCGCACCGTGGCAACCGTGGACCATAGCATCCCCACACTCCGCGGTTCAGCTGCGGATCCTCTGGCGGCAAAACAGATCGCGACGCTGGAGAGAAATGCTCAGGATAACGGCATTACCTACTATGGATCCGGGAGCACGCTGCAAGGCATCGTCCATGTTATCGGACCCGAACTCGGACTGACACAGCCGGGCATGACGATCGTGTGCGGCGACAGTCACACCTCAACCCACGGCGCATTCGGAGCCCTGGCATTCGGCATCGGTACTAGCGAAGTCGAGCATGTTCTGGCCACCCAGTGTCTCCTTCAGAGACGTCCGCGCACCGCCGAGATCCGGATTGAAGGAGCGCTCCGCCGCGGCGTGACTGCCAAAGATGTCATCCTCGCGCTCCTGGCAAAGATCGGGGTGGGAGGGGGAACGGGACATGTACTCGAGTACACCGGCTCAACGGTACGCGCGTTCTCTATGGAAGAGCGGATGACCCTCTGCAATATGTCCATCGAAGGAGGTGCGCGTGCGGGCATGATTGCGCCGGATGATACAACGTTCGCCTACCTGGCCGGAAAACCTCATGCACCATCGGCATTCGATGACGCAGTGCGGCAGTGGCGAAACCTCTATACCGATCCGGGTGCCAAGTACGACATGTCAGTCTCGCTGGATGTAACGGATCTTGCCCCGATGATAACCTTCGGCACAAACCCGGGAATGGGTATTCCCGTCACGGGCCGCATTCCGGATCCTGCGGGGATGCGGGATGCGTCGGGGCGAACGACCCTTCAGAACGCCCTACGGTACATGGACCTCCAACCGGGGACGCCGCTGGCGGGACACCCCATCAACGTGGTCTTCATCGGGAGCTGCACGAACGGACGGCTCTCAGATCTCCGCACCGCGGCATCGCTCATCCGCGGAAGGAAGATCGCACCGGGCGTCCGCATGCTGGTTGTGCCCGGTTCGCAAAACGTGAAGCGCCTGGCCGAGGCAGAAGGATTGGATCGCATCTTCCGGGATGCAGGGGCGGAATGGCGCGATTCCGGCTGCTCGATGTGCATAGCCATGAACGGTGATGATGTTCCCGCCGGCCACTATGCGGTCAGTACCAGCAACAGAAACTTCGAAGGAAGACAAGGGAAGGGAAGCCGTACCTTTCTTGCGTCACCACTCACCGCGGCAGCGGCCGCACTTACCGGCACGATCGTCGACGTGAGGAAGTTCGCATGAGCATACTCGATTCCAAGAGCAACGGTTCTCCGAAAGGGTTCGCATCCATTACCTCCACCGTGGCTGTGCTCCCTCTGGACAATGTCGATACGGATCAGATCATTCCGGCACGCTTCCTCAAAGTCACTGACAGTGAAGGACTCGGGGGCCATGTGTTCGAAGATATCCGGAGGTCTCCGGATGGAACATTGCGGAATGACTTCTCGCTGAACCGGCCTGATCGTGCCGGCTCATCCATACTGGTTGCGGGGGACAATTTTGGCTGCGGATCCTCGCGAGAACACGCTGCGTGGGCTCTCAAGGGAGCGGGAATCCGGGCGGTCATCAGCACGTCCTTCGCCGACATCTTTCGCGGCAATGCTCTCAAGAACGGGATTCTTCCGGTAGCCCTTCAACCGGAGGCCTGCGCGGCGCTGACACAACTGGACCGGTCCGATTCCACTGTGACCGTGGACCTGGAACTCCAGGAGGTGCGGTGGGAGGGTGGGAGTGCCCCGTTCCGGATCGACGCCTTCGCACGGAAATGCCTGCTGGAAGGGGTGGACGAGCTGGGATACATTCTCAGCCATGAGGCCTCCATCGCGGATTTCGAGCAACGGCGCATGCAGAGAGGTGGGGTATGAACGCTGACATCGTCGTACTTCCCGGGGACGGTATCGGCCCGGAAGTTACCCGCGAAGCGGTCATGGTGCTCCGCGCAATCGCAGAGCAATTCGGACACACCTTCACCTTTACCGAGTATGCCTTCGGAGGAGCGTCGATCGACAAGCACGGCGTTCCCGCGACTCCGGAGACTCTGCAGGCCTGTGCGCAATCCACAGCAGTCCTGCTGGGAGCCGTGGGTGGACCCAGGTGGGACTCGGTGAAACCTGAAATCCGGGCAGAAGCAGGCCTGCTGGCGTTGCGGAAACACCTCGGGGTCTTTGCCAATCTCCGTCCTGTTCGTCCGAACCCGTGTCTTGCTTCGGCGTCCCCGTTGAAAGAGCATCTGCTGAAAGGCGTGGATCTCCTCGTGGTCAGAGAGCTTACCGGAGGACTGTATTTTGGAACTCCCCGCGTGACCCGCCTGGTAAACGGCATCGCGGTTGCCACGGACACGCTCACCTACACCGCCACAGAGATCGCCCGCGTCGTCCGGCTGGCCTGCACGCTGGCCCGGTCGCGCAAGAAACGCGTGACCTCCGTTGACAAGGCGAATGTGCTTGAGAGCTCTCGCCTCTGGAGAAAAACGGCAACCGAAGTGGGGTCCGAGTTTCCGGATGTGGCAATGGACCATGCGCTTGTCGACTCCACTGCCATGCGGATCGTCACTTCACCCGCATCGTTCGACGTTATGGTAACGGAGAACATGTTCGGTGACATTCTCACGGACGAGGCGTCTGTGCTCGCGGGGTCGCTCGGCCTTCTGCCGTCGGCTTCGCTCGGAGACGGCGGGCCCGGCCTCTATGAGCCCATACACGGTTCCGCTCCGGACATCGCCGGCCGCGGGATAGCGAACCCGATGGGAACGATCCTGAGCGCTGCGATGATGCTCCGGTACTCGCTCGGGTTGCCGGAAGAGGCCGCGCTCGTTGAGCGCGCCGTGGATCAGGTAATCGCCGACAAGGTCCTCACGCCCGATCTGGGCGGAACGGCAGGGACGGATCTCGTGGGAGCGTCTATACTTGCACGGCTACGGGCAGCCAACCAGTAGCAGTCCCCCGGGGCTGGACCGAGTCGGATCCACATTTCGATCATAACTTACAATCCAGGGAGTACAAACGCATGGCGGTCATGGATTTTGGCGGAGTAAAGGAAGAAGTCGTCACGAGAGAAGAATTGCCTCTCACCCGGGCACAAGCAATCCTGAAGGATGAAGTCGTCGGAGTTCTGGGCTACGGCCCGCAAGGTCAAGGCCAGTCTCTGAACCTGAGAGACAACGGGATCAACGTGATCATCGGCCAGCGTAAAGGGGGGCGCGGGTGGAGCGATGCCATCGGGGATGGCTGGGTGGAAGGGAAGACTCTGTTCGACAAGGTCGAAGATGTCGTGGAGCGGGCGACGATCATCGAGTACCTGCTCTCGGATGCAGGCCAGAAGGAACAATGGCCCATCGTCTCGGCACGCCTCCGCAAGGGGCAGGCGCTCTGCTTTTCTCACGGGTTCTCCGTGGTGTACAAAGATCAGACGCACGTCATTCCGCCTCCCACGGTCGATGTCGTGCTCGTCGCGCCCAAGGGCGCGGGTCGCACCGTAAGGGCGAATTTCCTGGCGGGAAGCGGCATCAACTCCAGCTTCGCAGTCCAGCAGGATGCCACGGGCAGGGCACGCGAACGGGTCACTGCGCTTGGCATCGCCATCGGATCAGGATATCTCTTCCCCACAACGTTTGAGAAAGAGGTGTTCAGCGACCTGACCGGCGAACGCGGAGTCCTCCTCGGCGCTATCGCCGGGTTGATGAAGGCGCAGTACGACACGCTCCGGGCGATGGGACATTCTCCCAGCGAGGCATTCAACGAAACCGTGGAGGAAGCGACGCAGAGCCTCTATCCGCTCATGGGGAAGAACGGTGTTGACTGGATGATTGCGTCCTGCAGCACAACGGCGCAAAGGGGCGCGCTTGACTGGGCCAAACGCTTTGAAGCCGCCGTCAAACCGGTGATGCAGGAACTCTATGAGAGCGTGCGCTCGGGTGCGGAGACCAAACGTGTCCTGGACACATGCAGTGCCGCGGACTACCGGAACCGGCTCGAGGGGGAGCTGGATGAATGGCGGAAGTCGGAGATGTGGAAAACCGGCGCCACAGTCCGTGCGCTGAGGCCGGAAAACTGGAGCAAGACTGCCAAGAAGTAGTTGCGCAGTTCAGCCCGGGCCGAGCCGCTCTTTGCTTGGATGCGGAGCGAGATCACATGGTCAGACGGTGGCCCGGTTCGGTATGCGCTGCACCTACCGTCGCCTGCGCATCGATGCAACATCCAGCGTATTGAACAGCTCCTCCGGAAAATCCTTCCGGAGGAGCTGTCTGTAGTAAAACCGGTAATTGTCGGTTCTAAGATGAACCGCTTTTGCTCCGCCCCATCCATGACGGCCACCCGGATACAGCATCAACTCGAAATCCTTGTTCAAATCCTGAAGGGTGTCGATGAGCTGAATGGTGTTCTGCATGTGGACATTGTCATCCATGGTCCCGTGCACGAGACGGAGATGTCCGCGATACTTGCCGGCATGCGTCAGCACCGACCCTTCCCGGTATCCATCCGGATTCTCCCCGGGGGAATCCATGTACCGCTCGGTGTAGTGAGAGTCATACAGCCGCCAGTCAGTCACCGAGAACTCCGCAATCCCATGCGTGAACCAGTCTGAACCAGCCGTAAGTGCAAGACTGGTGACATAGCCGCCGTAGCTTCCTCCTTCGATGGCCACCCGCGTGCTGTCCACGTACGGCTTGAGCCGGAGCCATCTGACGGCTTCCGCAAGATCATGCATCTCCCAGTACCCGAGCCGTCTATGCATGAGTGACGCCCCGGTCTTCCCGAAGTGCCCCGAACCCCGGTGGTCCACCGAAAGCTGAATCACCCCTTCCCTGGCGAGCCATTGCGCAGTGAGCGGTTTCCAACCGTCAGAGACAGTTGCTGCCTGCGGTCCGCCGTAGACCGAAAAGAGCACGGGGTATTTCTTTCCGGGGTCGAAATCCAACGGCATGGTCAGCACGGCCGGCAGGGCGTAGCCGTCGGCCGTCGGGATGGTGATCATTTCCGGAAGGGCTAGCTCATAGCGGTCGAAGTGTTCGGATTTGCTGTCGCCCAGTTCCCTGATCAGCTTCCCCTTCCCGTTCAGCAGCGCCATGCGGGGTGGCTGGTGGACGGAGGAATAGGTGGTGATGAAGTATGCGCCTTTCGGGGCCACGCGCACGGTGTGTGTGAACTCACCGAAGGTAAGACGCCGGAGGTCTTTCCCATCCACCCTGACCGAATAGAGGTCCGTACGTGTGGAGGCCTCCCTGGTGGCGGTGAAGAACACCGTCCCGGTTGCTGGATCGACCGTCTGAACGCGGGTTACCGCCCATGGGCCGTCGGTCAGCTGGCGTTTCAGCCTCCCATCCATCCCATACAGATACAGATGCGCCCACCCGCTTCGATCGCTCAGCACGATGAACCCTGCGTTGTTCTCGAGGAACTCGACAGACTCAAACCAGTCCACCCAGCTTGGCTGGTGCTCGAGCAGGAGCATCTGCTTCGTCCCGGTCGAGGGCGCCACGCTGTACACAATGAGAGAGTCCTGCCCGCGGTTCATCCACTGGATGAACACCCGTTGCCCGTCAGGGGTCCAGAATGGAGGGCCGAAGTACTGATCCTGTTTCTCATCGAATGCGGCCCATGTAGTTGTTCCGCCGGCGGCGGGGACAATGCCGATGCGCACTTCCGGGTTGGGATCTCCCGGCTTCGGATAGCGCGCCTTTTCGACCTTGCCATGCACCCCGTCTGCGGCCACGAGCACGAACTCGGGTACCGCAGAGTCGTCGAACCGAAAGAAGGCCAGATGTCTGCTGTCGGGCGACCACCAGAACGCCTTGTACCGGCCCGTGCGTCCGAGGATCTCTTCATAGTAGAGCCATGAAGCCCGGCCATTGTACACCACGTCCGATCCGTCAGTGGTGTGCCTTATCTCCGCGCCATCCGCAATCCTCAGACTATAGAGGTCGTGCTTCCTTGTGAACGCGATGTAGTTGCCGTCGGGGGAAAAGGTCGGATTCATCTCTTCCGCATCCGATGTCGTGAGGCGGCGGAGCACGCGGCTTGTGGTGTCGAAGAGGTAGAGATCATGCTGACGGGAGTAGAGGTAGCGGGTTTCGTCATCGGATGCCGCCACGAAAGACGAGGGCTCGAAATCCTTCCCCAGTTGTTCGGCATACCGCTGAATGTCCGGTGCGGTAGTCTCCTCTCCGGTCTGAGCGTCCACGATCGTCGGGAGCTGTCGGTCGAGACCGGGCCGCTTCCGGGACTCCAGGTAGCGATGGCCGTCCACCCATTTTGTTATTGCCGGAAGGGGTTTGGTGATGGACGGATCAGCGTTCTTGAAAATCTGCCCGAAGGAAAGCCGCTCATTCGGCTGGGCCAGGGAATCCGTCGCGCACAACGCAGCAAAACAGGCGAGGAATACCACACAGCGGCAGGTCCGATGCACACTCATGGAGGTCTCTCTTATGCTGAAGAAATGGTTGGGGATGTTACAGGTCATCGACGATGTCATCTACCCCTCTTCGGAGTATCCGCGCAAAGATCCATCCGAGAAGCATGCCGCCGAACATGGTGGCGAGGCAGTAGAGGGGAGTGAAGAAGAACACCATGGCTCCTGCGGTCTTCTCATCCCCCGGAATCTTGTTGTAGAGCGTTTCCCACGCAAACCAGTATGCGGGGATCATGAGTGCAAGGATGCCCAGCACGCCGCCCGTCATGACAGACCAGAGCGTGACCGACGGAACTCTTCCCGCGTTGTGGTGGCAGATGCCGGCGAGGACTGCGAAGGGGAGAAGACTGAAGATTGTCTGGAGGAATGCCCGCCCCTTCATCTGCTCGAGCAGCACGTCAAGGAGCGAATCGCCGAGCGGATTTCCCCCCACCAGGGTTGCCACAAGCAAAGAAATGAGCGGTGGAGTCAGGATGCCGACGACAATCGGAACAACCCACGCCCCCTGCTCGGTCAAGGATGGTGTTCTCCTGGAAGGATAGCGCTGGGCGAGCATCACCTCTTCGCGCTGGGTGACCCATTGCCGCACAGGTCGACGGAGAACCGCGAAGATAAGGAGCAACGAAAGAAACGACGTGAAGACGCGGCCGGCCGTCTCAAGGATACGCGCAAATGCGTACGGATCATTCTCTGGATTCACCAGTGGTGTACTCACAACATATGGTGTGACCAGAAGCGCAACGTTGACGAGGAGACTCAACGGCACAAAAGCAACAGTCCCCCAGTAACCCGCTGCCGGCATGCGGCGAAAGGTGAAGTACAGGAGCAGGGGAACCAGAAGCGATGGGAGCGCAAAGGAAAGGATCCCGGCGAAGAAGGGTAAAGGGCTCGAAGTCGCGAGGTACGGCGTCGTGAACTCAATGACCGCAAAGCATGCCTTTGCGAGAAGTAAGTATAACACCACGCGCACGCTTGCCGGGAGGGCTTTCATGTCCTGGCCAGTCATACCGTTCTCCGGATTTCCAGGTTAGTGACGGTGGGAATTCCTGCAGCTGCATCCTGACAGCGCTCAGCGAGCGACACCACTGACAATAGTGAACTTCCCGGAGAGATGCAACGAGTCCACGCTTCGCCAATTTCAGCGTAACCCATGTCTCTTCCTACTGATCCTGGCCGAAGAAATGGCTTGACATTCCATTTTGTTGTTCGTAGTATATTGCGGATTTGCGTAAATCATCTAAAGTAAACAGGGGAGGCCCATGTCATCCGCATTTATGAGTGCACATCATGGCAGGAAGCCCTTTGACCAGACCATCGTGGTGGTTGAGGATGAGCGGATAGCGGCGGAGGATGTGAGGAGACGGTTGGAGTCATGGGGATATCGAGTGCAGGCGGTTGTTGCATCGGGGGAGGAGGCCATCAGGACAGCAGAAGCAACGCAGCCCGATCTGATGCTCATGGATATCCACCTGAAGGGGAAGATGGACGGCGTAGAAGCGGCCCGGCGCATCAAGGCACGTTCCGACATTCCTGTCATCTACGCTACTTCGTACGTGGATCCTGCGACACTGGAGCGGGCCAGACTCACGGATCCGTCCGGAGTGATCAACAAGCCGTACGACGATCACGAGATGCAATCTGCCATCGCTTCGGCTCTCTCGAGAAGAACGATGGAGCGGCGGATAGCGGAGGCCGAAGACCGCTACCGTCGATTGGTGGCAACCAGCTCCGAACTCATTTTCCTCAGAAAGGGGAGGCGCATCCTTAGTGCCAACGGGGCTGCGCTGAGGGTCCTGGGGTATCCGCTCGAGGAGCTGCTCCGGTACGACGTTGCGCATTTCGCTGGCGCGGATTGCGCGGCGCTCCTCACGTCGTTGCTGGAAGAAGTGGAAAAGGGGCAGGCATGCTCCAACGTCGAGGTCCAGATGCTGTCCAGGGCCGGGAACCCACTTTCCGTGGCCCTGTCAGCGGAGATGTGCGTGCAGAACGGAGAATCGGTCATGCAGATTGTCATGACCAACACTACCGAACGGAGATCGGCCGAAGAGGAGGCGGCCCGGTTCGCAGAAGAGCTCTTTGATGCAAAAGCTGAGGCAGAGGAATCCACCAGACAGCTCCGGCAGAAACACCGCGAGCTTGCCCGACTGCGTGACGCGGTCGCGCAGGAACATGCAACCCACCTCTCGCTTGTGGAGCAATGCAGGCAGGATGTGCAGACGCCCACTGCAACCTTACACGATCTGCTGTCCGTGTTTGATGCCACGGAGCCCACGCCGGACCAGCGCCGCCATCTGGATGAGATGAGGACAGCGGTACGGGCCCTGCATGAGGTACGGTTCCCCGATCTACCGGCCGTCTCGTCCGGACAGCGCTCGCTCGCCGTACGGATGCAGCGGATGGATGTTCGTCAATTGGTGCTCAGGTTAATCGACACCTACGCCCGGAGAGCCCGTCAGAAAGGCATTGCGCTTTCGGCGCGCGTGGCGACCGACGTGCCCGAAGAGGTGATATCCGATCCTGACCGCCTTACGGAAGTCCTGGGCGAACTCCTGGCCAACGCCGTGCGGCATACGCTGCGGGGAGAGGTCCTCGTCAATGTCCGGCTTGAGCCCCGCGACGGTCAGAGTGGTGCCCTGCGCTGCGAGGTGATTGACACCGGGGAGGGGGTCCCGCAGGATTACCTCAGCCGGCTCTTCCTGCCCTATCGCCAGCACGAGCAACCGTTGCTCCAGGCCGGGATGGCCGATGGAGTTGGGCTGGCCCTTTGCCGGCAGATCCTGGAACGGCTTGGTGGCACGCTGGGTGCCGAAAGCCGGCTGGGATCCGGCAGCACATTCTGGTGTCTTGTCCCGTTCACTATCCCGCTCCAGCTGGCTCCCCCACAGTCGCCGCTGGAATTGCCCCTTGCATTGCCAGCCCAATCAGGACCGAATAAGCCCGCGATGACGGCGGCGCCCATCGGCACTCCCCGTGTTCTCGTCGCGGACGACGAGGAGGTTAACCGAGCCATAGCCAGGCGTATGATGGAGAGTCTCGGCTGCATCGTGGACGTCGCGAGTGACGGGCAAGAGGCAGTGGAGGCGGCCCGATCGTCCTCGTATGCGCTGGTGATCCTGGATTGCCGGATGCCAGGTCTGGACGGCTTCCAGGCCGCCGCCGCAATCCGCACGCTGTCGACCAGTTCGCCGCAACTCCGGATTGTGGCAATGAGCGCTGATATGCGCGAGGAAGACCAGCGACGTTACATGGCCGCGGGCATGGATGATACGATTGGCAAACCGTTGAATATCGAACACTTGCGGTTGCTCCTCGCCCGATGGGGTCTGCAGGCGGGCGTTGCGGGCGCGCGGACCTAAGACGCACTGATTCGGGCGGGCGCGGACCCAAGACGCGCTGATCCGCGCGCGCGCGAACCCAGGCGAATCCGCGTGCTTGTTTGTCTTCCCCCCATTCCGTAGATTTGCTCTACGGTGTGCCTCACCACTACACCCATTCCTTTGACCACACTCGGAGGACCCGGTCCATGTCTCCACGCATTTCTGTGTTCATCCTGATGGTCGCTCTTGTCTTGAGCGGCTGCGGCAAATCTGCCGAGCAGAAACGTCTTGAAGAGGCGGCAAAACAAGCAGGGGAAGCGACACAATCGTTGAAAGAGGGCGCCGAGAAAATGGCGGAGGCGATGAAGGGGTTGGGGGAGGCAGGATCCGAAGGCAGAAAAGTTGAACCGGTGAACTTCCGGGACCTCAAAGCTCTGCTGCCGGAGAGTCTGCCCGGAATGACGCGTGCGAGCGCGGAGGGGGAAAAGACATCCGTCATGGGCATAAACGTCTCAGAGGCCCACGCCCGCTTCGAAAATGAAGAAGGGGCAAACGTTACGGTCAAGATCACGGATATGGGAAATATGAGCGGCCTCGTCGGGATGGCTGCGATGGCCTGGGCGTATGCCGACGTCGACAAAGAGACGGAAACCGGGTACGAGAAGACCACGACATTCGACGGCCACAAGGCATTTGAGAAATACAACACCGAATCCAAAGACGGCGAGTTGAACATCTTCGTCGCCGGCCGGTTTGTCGTGAGCATCGAAGGATACGGTGTGGAGATGTCCACCCTGAAAGACGCGGCCGGGGCGATCAGCCTCAGCAAACTCGTAGCCATGAAAGATAGCGGCGTAACAAGCTGATTGGAGAAGAGATCACTTGGGCTTTCCTCATCCGTTCTACCGCTGGCGCCCGCATCCGTGGCACGGCCTCGAAGTCGGTCCTAAACCGCCGTCCCTGGTGCATGCGTTCATCGAGATCACCCCTTTCGACCTGATAAAGTATGAGGTCGACAAAGCCACGGGGTACCTCCGGGTGGACCGTCCGCAACGGAGCTCTTCGCTGCCTCCGTCCCTGTACGGCTTCATCCCGCGTACCTATTGCGCGACCCGGGTGGGCGCTCTCTCCGCCAGCGGCAGACACGGAGACGGGGATCCGCTGGATATCTGCGTCCTGAGCGAGCGCCCCATCAGCCGCTCAGAGGTCATCATGAACGCGAGGGTGGTGGGGGGGATACTCATGGTGGACAAAGACGAGGCGGACGACAAGATCATTGCGATTCTGGAGAACGATGCATTCTGGGGAGAGGTGCGGGATATCGCCGAGCTCCCTGAGATTCTCATCGAGCGTCTTCGACACTACTTTGCGACGTACAAACTCATCCCCGGGTCACCCACCACACACGTCTCCATTGAAAGCGTGTATGGAGCAGAGCACGCCTTTGAAGTGGTCCAGGCGGCAATCCAGGATTATGAGGAGGTTTTTGGCGGCTAGAGGTGGAGTCTGACCAGCGCTAGTCGTCCGCCTTGGCTTCCAGCAGGACGATTCTGAAGGATCGGTGCACCTCACGCCCCGCGAAGAGTATCCCTGCAAGCACGCTCACCATCGCACAGACAAAAATCCAGAGCGGAGCGGCCTTCATCGCGCTAGCCGCGACGAACAGGTTCGCTCCGATGAAGACCGATGTCAGGACGAACAGCGCAATCGCGGTTTGCATGGAGAGGATCGCATTCCGGACGAGACGGCTTCGCATCAGCAACTCCCCGCTCTGATTGCTGATGCTCATGAACCGGATGTTGTCGGCGTATTCCAGATGGTCATGATCCTGAAGAAATCGGATGTATTTGCGGCGCTCCTCATTCAGCAGCCGGAGACGGTTGATGATGATGGAGTACCGGTTGTTCAATCCGAGGAGTAGAAGTCCGACCGCGGAGATGCCCAGCGCCGGTGCAAGCATGCTCTGGATCGCCTGAATGGGATCTATCGGCAGTTCGTTCATCGGGTGCGCGAGGATGTGGATAGGCGTTTCACCAAAGATACGCACTTTTCACGAAGATTCCCACAGCGATTGCCGTGGTTTCTTTGTACATTTTACCGGCGGGTCCCCGGATCCGCACCTCCTGATTCCCCAAGAGAGACTCTTGCACCATGAACAACCCTGTACGCTTCGCGGTGATCGGCCTCGGCGGATACGCGCTGGTTCATATCGATGCGGTTCGGTCGCTGGCGAAAGAGAACCTCGCGCAGCTCATGGCGGTCGTGGCACTCCCGATCGACCGTCAGGCCAGGCCCGAGCTGGTCCGCAGTCTCGAACATGAAGGCACACGGCTGTACGCGTCCGTCTCCGACTTCATGCGGGAGGGCGTCTCCACAGTTGAGGTCCTGACCGTCCCCATTGGCATCCACGAGCACGTCCCTCTCAGTATTGCCGCGCTCGACGCGGGATTGCATGTGTATTGTGAGAAACCGGTCGCGGCGACAGTCCAGGAGGCGGACGCCCTTATCGCGGCAGAAGCCCGCACGGGCCGCAAGGTGGCCATCGGCTATCAGCACATGTACAGCAACTCTATGCAGCAACTCAAGAAGAGGATCGTGGCCGGGCGGCTCGGACAGCTGCGGTCGGCCTCGCTCCTCTGCGGCTGGCCTCGGAGCAAGCAGTACTTTTCCCGGAACGAATGGACAGGGAAGCTGCGCATCGGCCAGAGTTGGATCCTGGACAGTCCGGCCAACAACGCGCTCGCCCATTATGTCCTGAACCTCCTCTATGCGGGATGCCAGCGCGAGGGGAGCGCAGGATTTCCGGAAACGCTGCAGGCACACCTGCTGCGCGCCAATGCGATCGAAAGCCCGGACACCGCCGAGATCAAACTCACGACAGATGACGGCGTGCCCATGCACCTCTTCCTGACCCATGCCAACAGCATTCCGTGCGGTCCGCGGATGGTGCTTGAGGGAGACCGGGGAAAGGC
>JADLEA010000219.1 GCA_020846365.1 Bacteroidota bacterium | reverse complement strand
CGGATGCCCACGCGGGCGTGGGTCAGCGCAGCAGCATGGGAAACCCTCAGCACGCTTTCGCGCACTTCAAACCCCGCCTCCGTTGCCGCCCGGCCCAACCACCACTGCGCCCAATCGCCCAGACGCATCGGAGCGGCATTCAAGCTTCGTCCCTGTTCCAGGATTGCTTCAATGACATCCCAGTGCCGGTGAGTCGGATGGTGGTAGAAGATGAGCGGAATGTCACGGGCCCAATGCGCGTCGATTGTCGACCGGTAGTACTCTGTCATTTGCTGGGAAGTAGCACCTGCCCGCCGGAGGCTCCCGATGCTGATGGGATGGATGGGCACTTGCAGCGTGCGGAAAACGCGGTCATGCACTTCCGGAAAGAGCGGCAGCGTATCGTACGCGCAGGAGAACTCTGACGAGTACAACAACCCGAGTTCGTCGATGACACTCCCCAATGATGGCGTCCAGGTTCCGTACGGAGCTGCGACACCGATGGGGGAGAAGCCGGCCTGCCGCATCATGGCCAGGGCGCGATCCCACTGCGCACGCTGGCGGCCCGGATCGGGATCAACGCGATGCTCATAACAATGCACGCCGAGCTCCTGCCCGGTCAACGCGGCGAAGTGGGGCAGCCAGGGTTCATGTGCCGCGACGTCCAGAAACCAGGTCCCCGCCACCCGGGCGTTCTGCAAGACACCGTAGAGCGCATCGATGTCGTGCCGGGGAGCACCGTCGGTGTCGATACGAAACGCCAGGACATTCCCAGCCGTCTCCGGGAAGTACCAGAGGTGCACGTAGGGAATCGAACGGGAGACGTGAAGGTATTCCAGCGCGTGATGGCAGAGCTGGAATATCTCTCCCCGCGAGACGACAGACACAAGTTCTGTTGGAAGGCGGTCCCAGCGTGCATAGAAGGCCTTGGAGGTGGTGCGTGTATCGACGAGCGCCCGCTGGACGTCGAATGGCAGAAGCACCGCTGCACCCCCGAGAAGCTCGCCTGCGAAGAGCGCATGTTGGTGCTGGTGGGTACGAAGGCGGTTGGCTTCACGCGGGAGGTAGCCATCACAGCCGAGATCCACGACGCGGATTGACGGGAAAGCCGGATCACCGTCGGTCATGAGACGCTGGAGGGGTGCCCGCCGTCCGCTCGTCCCTCCGACGCCCGTCAGGTGCCTCGCAAACCCCAGGATCGCTCCCCCACCCCGCAGGTACTGCTCGATGCTATCACGCTCCGCAGCATCCAGGGCATGTGTGACAATGACCACGCTGCATTCCGCGAGTCCCCCTCCTCGCGAGAGATCAACGCAGCGCCAAGGAAGCCCTTCTCTTCTGAGCAACTGCTCCCACGTATGGGAATGCCGTGTAATCCCTGCGAGGATATTCAAACGAGTCTGTCCTTCACGTATCCAAGATCCTCACTCTTGAAAACTCTTAGGAGTGTCAGAAGTCCGGCGAAGACGACCGGAGCCGCGCATGCGGCAATGAGCGGTGAGGTGGTCCATATAAGCCATCCGGCAAGTCCGGCGGCGGCGCCCGAAGCCAGAAGCCCCGCAAAGTGGCGCCATGGGGGGAAAAGGCCTTCAGATCGTGCGCACCGGAGCATCAGTACCAGCGTCACCAACTCCCCGATTACCGCCCCCGTAGCCGTGCCCAGGACTCCGAAGAGGGGCGTGAGGATCACCATCGCAGCCACAAGCACGATCGAGCCCCGAATGAGGATAGCGCTGTACGTACGCTCCAGCCCGGCGGCAAGGAGGAGATTTGAGGCGACAGAGTTGACCAGCGTGATGCCGGCATAGAGAAGCAGAATCCGGAGGATGGACCCGGCGCTCTCATAGGACATGCCGAACACGAGCTCGACGCCCCATGATGCAAAGGCATTCCCCAGGAGCAGGATGCACACCACACTCGTCAGAACGACCTTGGTCACTATCGTCACCATATGCTCGAACTCCGCGGGCTTCGTCCCCTTGATCCTCGTGAGCGCCGGCAGCAGCAGAGCATTGAGGATGCGATCGGCAATCAGGATGACGAAGACCAGTTTCATGGCCGCGTTGTAGATGCCGGCATCGGCGGAGCTTTTCATCGCCGCAAGCACGACCGGCGGGAGATTGATCACCATTTGTCCCATGAACACCGCGGCACCGACGGGCAGGTTCTCACGGAAAATCCTTACCCAGAGGGAGGGCTCCCAGGATATCCCTGGTCTTTCCCGCCCGGAAATGACAGCCATCCAGAGCATGACAGAGGTGACCACGCTTCCCAGGAGAAACGAAACGGGCGCCATGGCGACATCGTCGGCAGACCGGACGAGCATCCATGCGGCAAGGCCATACGCAACGTATCCGGCAAAGCGGGCCAGGCCCACCGGCTCCATGCGTTCGTTCCCCTGCAGATACCAATCCGTGGCCACCGCGAGGGGAAAGAGAGAGGCCAGGCTCCAGAGTACGACACCGCGCAACACGGAATCATAGGGGAAAACGAAAAGTACAAGCGCGGCTATGCCGAACAGTATCACCGACAATACCAGGCGGAGCGTCAGGATGCCGGAGACGCGCCGATCATCCATCCCCCCCGGGCGGGCCGTGTTCCGCGTCTCCACAAGCTGGATGCCCGGGCTGGCAAGCAGCTGGAGATGACCCAACAGCGCCATGCCTACGCTGACCAACCCGAATCCTGCAGGCCCGAGGATCCTGGCAAGATACACGGTGACGAGAAATCCGATGCCCCGGCTGCCGACATCGCCGGCAAGAAGAGCGGCCATATTGCGCAACGGCCGTTTCATGGCGCAGGCCTTCTCACCGTGTCGCTTCCTCAATCACCCCTTGGAGGGCGTTTTCTCTTCTCTCCATTGTGAATGTGCGCGCAACAAACTGGCGTGCCCTGATCCCTGCCTCCGCCGGAGCCAGAAGGGCCTGCCTGAGTGCTCCTGCCAGTTGTCCCGCATCGCCATACGGCACGAGGTACCCGCACTCTCCGATTGCAGTCGGAATCCCCCCAGCCAGTGAGCCGACCGGGACGCAGCCGCAGAGCATTGCCTCACAAAGACTGTTCGGCAACCCTTCGGTGTACGACGGTTGGCAGTACACTTTTGCGCGCTGATAGTACGGGAGGAGTGCATCCTGATTCAGAAACGGAATCAACTCCACATTGGACGGGACAGACTCTCGCACCTCATCGATGAGGCCGCTGCGCATGCCCACGACAGCAAACTCTGTATCGGGAATCATCCTCGCCGCCTCAAACAGGATGTCCAAACCTTTTTTCCTCATTCTCCAGCGGTCGTGGCAGCCAGCCACGGTGAGCACGAACGGTTCTTTCTCCCCCGCGGGCTTCCAGCGATCGGGATCATAGCCGGTCGGGACATAGCTGACGTTCTCCCCGCCGTATCGGGCGAGCCGGATTATCTCCGTCTTCAGGAATGGATCCACCACCAGCAACTGATACGCGTGGCGCATGGTCCACTTCAGCAGCGGGACTTTCCAAGGGGAGCGCCAGATGCCGTACCGGATCTCCGGCATCTTCGAAGCGTCCGCACCCCCGATGATGACAATGGATTTCTTGCCGAAGAGGCGGGCAAAGAACACGACGAAGAAGGCGTAGACGGTGGCAAACCAGGTGTACGTGACGTCACTGGACGGCACCGCAGCCAGGATCCGGAACGGCGCAAAGACGCCCGTGACGCGCAGGTGCGTCACGTCATAGCGCTTCTGCAAGAGCTTGAGGTCTTCAAGAATGAATGTCGAGGCGAGGGTAGAGGTGAACAGTATCTTCTTGCGTTGCAAGTTTCAACCCGGGAGAGACGTGCGAAGGCCCTGCTTTCATGCCAAGATACACGTTATGCATGCGAGTTGCAAGGTATCTCCGTTCGAGTACGCCTCACGCCGGCAGGCAAGGGGACGCGAGGCAACCAGGGACCGCACCAGAACCGGGGAACCCGGGGCAACGCGGGAACTCAAGGCAATACAACGCGGGAACTCAAGGCAATACTAGGACATCACGAGGATGCCTTTGGGGTGAACTTCAGCGCCAGAGAATTCAGACAATAGCGGAGACCTGTCGGATCCGGACCATCCTCAAACACGTGCCCCAGGTGCGCATCGCATCGCGCGCAAAGAATCTCCGTCCGCACCATGCCGTAGCTCCTGTCGACTTTGGTGCTGATGTTCTCCTTCGCGACCGGTGCCCAGAAACTCGGCCACCCGGTTCCGGAATCGAATTTGGTGCCCGACGTGAACAGTTCCAGGTCGCAACAGACGCAGGTGTACACCCCGTCCTCATGATGCGACCAGTATGCTCCCGAGCACGCCCGCTCGGTACCGTGCCCCCGCGTGATTTCATACTGCTCCGGCGTGAGCTGTTTCCGCCATTCTTCATCAGTCTTCACGACTTTTTCCACCGTGACATAACCTTTCGATGCGAGAGAATACACCTTGACGCGTTGGGCAAGGCCGGTTTCGTTGCACGCGAGGAAGACAAACATAAGGAGAAAAGCCACTATCGTGCGCATGTCGTCAGAGTCCTTTTCCTTCCTAACAGAGGAGGCCCGCGGCAGGTTCCGCGGAAGAAGGGACGACTTAGCCGATGATCCGGTCAATTTCCTGAAGGTCTGCATCCGTCAGGGGGGGAGCATAGCAGACGGCGGTATTCTCTTCTATCTGGGCGACGGAGCTTGCGCCGATTAACGCAGAAGTGACTCCCTGATGGCGCAGGACCCATGTCAGCGCCAGCTGGGCAATCGACTGCCCGCGGTGTTTCGCCACGGCCTTGAGCGCACGGACTTTGGCAAGCTTCTCCTCCGTGATGTGTTGCGGCCGGAGGAATCCGTGGGGCTTGCCCGCACGCGAGTCCTTTGGAATGCCATCAAGGTACTTTTCAGAGAGAAGTCCCTGGGCGAGAGGCGAAAAGACGATACACCCGATCCCCTCCTGATGCAGCACATCCAGAAGCTCGGGCTCGATCCATCGATTGAACATGTGATACACGGGCTGATGGATAAGGCAGGGGGTGCCCATCTGCCGGAGCAGGGCCGCCGCCTGCCGGGTCATGTCCGGATTGTAGGAAGATATCCCCGCATACAGTGCCCGGCCCGAGCGCACGGCATAGTCCAGGGCACCCATCGTCTCTTCCAGAGGCGTGTCCTGATCGGGACGGTGTGAGTAGAAGATATCGACGTACTCCAGTCCCATCCGTTTCAGACTCTGATCCAGGCTGGCGATCAGGTATTTCCGCGAACCCCATTCCCCGTACGGCCCGGGCCACATCAGGTATCCCGCCTTGGTAGAGATGATCAACTCGTCTCGGTACGGCGCGAAATCGGCTTTGAAGATCTTCCCGAACGTTTCCTCCGCGGT
>JADLEA010000218.1 GCA_020846365.1 Bacteroidota bacterium | reverse complement strand
TAGCAGGGAATTTTGTCCTCATCTCATTCGGCGTCGCCCTCGTCCTCCTGTTCTCCATCCTGCCGGTCCTGTTTATCACGGAACCACGCACGCTGGGTCAGAGCCCGGCGGCAACGGGTGCGGCGATAACGGAACGTCCCCGGGCGACGCAGTGGGGGCAACTCCTCCGTCTCTATATCGCTCATGCGTTCGCGTGGGTCGGCGTGCAGACCATGTTTGTCTATATTATCGCCTACATACAACAGAAGGTGTTCTCGCCGGACTCGGTGGAGCTCACGGCCGAAGAAACCGGACAGATCATTGCCATCGCGTTCGCGGTGTTGAACACCGTCGGCTTCCTGCTCCCTGCGCCCGTTCTGGAACCGCTGGCGAAACGGTTCGGAAGGGTGCGTGTGCACACTGTTGCGGTCGGGATCATGGCGGCAGGCTATTTCGGCCTGGTCGCGGCGGGGTCGACTCCTCTCTGGCTGTACGTCATCATGGCAATCGTGGGGATCGGGTGGGCCTCCGTCGTTTCGTTGCCGTTTGCGATCATGTCGGAAAAAGTCGAGCCGGGCCGGATGGGCTTCTTCATGGGAATGTTCAATCTCTCCGTGGTTCTCCCCCAGCTCCTGGTCAGTCTTGTCCTGGGTTCCGTGATCCACCACGCGCAGGACAAGAGCATCATCTTCGTCATCAGCGGCACGGCTCTGGCCCTCTCGACGTTTGTCTGGACCTTCGTCCGGGACGAAGCACGCGGGGCGGCCGGGGAGTTGGAGAAGGGGAGCCGGTGATGCGCCCGAAGGATATCCTCCGCTTGTCTCGCTGGCCCGCCGTGCTGGCACTCGTGACGCTCGTCTCTGCGAGCGCATTTCTCTGGAACGGTTGCCATCGCCGCGACGACGACAAGATCCGGATCACCATCTGGCACCAGGACCGGATCGATGTGCGGCTCATCCTGCAGCGGCAGCTCGACAGGTTCATGGCTCTGCATCCGGAAGTCAGGGTGGAACAGCTCTTCAAAGAGACCGAGGAGCTCCGTTCCGGATTCATTATCGCTGCGCTCGCGGGGCAGGGCCCGGAGATCGTCTATGGCCCGTCCGACCAGGTAGGTCCGTTCGAAGTCATGGATATCATCCTTCCGCTCGAGGGATTGTTTGAGAAAGAATGGCTTGAGCAGTTCGACGAAAAGGGGCGCATCTGGTACAAGGGACATCTGTATCAGCTTGCGGACAAACTGGGCAACCACCTCACGCTCTTGTACAACAAGAAACTCGTTCCGGTTCCGCCTACGACCGACGAAGAGCTGGTTGCCGTCGCCAGACGTCTTACGACGGACCTGAACGGCGACGGGAAGACCGATCGCTACGGCCTCGCGTGGAATTACACCGAGCCGTTCTTCTTCATCCCCTTCATGACGGGTTTTGGCGGATGGATCATGGACGACCAGGGAAACCCCACGCTGGATAACCCCGGGACGGTCGGCGGGCTGAATTTCATCAAACAACTCCGTGACGTCCACAAGGTCATTCCCAATGAGGCCGACTATGTCGTGGCAGACATTCTCTTCAAGGACGGACATGCGGGGATGATCATCAACGGCGACTGGTCATGGGCGGGGTATCAGAACGCCGGCCTGGATATCGGCGTGGCGCCGCTTCCGCGCATCACTGCCACCGGTCTCTGGTGCGCTCCGATGGTTTCTCCGAAAGGGTTTTCCATCAACGTCAACGTGTCGGAGGAGAAACGTCCGTGGGTGATCGCGCTGATCCGCTTCCTGATGGCCGAGGAAAACCAGCTGGAATCCGCGAAGGAGCTGTTCACGATGCCGACGCACAAGGCGGTGCAATCGGGCGAGTTCGTGCAGACCAACGAGATTCTCCGCAATTCACGCCTGCAGATTGAGCATGGCCGGCCGATGCCCGTGGTACCGGAGCTCCGTGCCATCTGGGACGCCATGCGGCCCAGCTATCAGGCCGTGCTGGCGGGAACCATGAAGGCGGACCAGGCGGCCAGGAACATGCAGCTCATGGCTCTCCGCCGGATCAAGGATATGAACGAATAGGTGCCTCGATGACCCTCTCCAACAAAGCCCGCCGCCGGCTCATGATCTTTGTCATGGTCGCGCCGGCATTCGTGGTGCTCTTCGGCGTGGTCGTGTACCCGTTCTTCTACAACGTGGTCCTCTCCCTCTCCAACATGAGCCTGCTCCACATCAGGGACTGGAAAATCATCGGCTTCGATCAGTATGTGAAAGTCTTTACGGAGCCGTCGCAGCCGGACTTCTACCTGGTGTTCGTCAAGACGATCATCTGGACGGTTGTCAACGTCGTTTTTCACGTCACGATCGGGGTCTTCCTGGCGCTGGTGCTGAATCAAAAGGACATCCGGGGGAAAGGCCTCTTCCGGGCGATCCTCGTTCTCCCGTGGGCCGTGCCCCAGCTCATTGTGGCGCTCACGTGGCGGGGCATGTTCAATTATGAATACGGGGCCATTAACCTGATGCTGACGCAGTGGCTGGGCGTGGAGGGAGTCCAGTGGCTTCGGCAGCCCCTGGAGGCCTTCCTCGCCGTGATTATCACGAACGTCTGGCTGGGCTTTCCCTTCATGATGATCATTGCGCTGGGGGCGCTCCAGAGCATTCCCCACGATCTCTACGAGGCGGCGGATATCGACGGCGCGTCCTGGTTCCACAAACTCCGGCACATCACGGTCCCGCTGATCCGGCCGGTGATGATCCCGGCCATCACGCTGGGAACGATCTGGACATTCAACAACCTGAATATCGTCTGGCTGGTGAGCAATGCCGGCGAGCCGGGAGACCAGACCCATCTGCTGGTGTCGTTCGTGTACAAGGCCGCGTTCAACTTCTACCGCTACGGATACGGTGCGGCGCTCTCCATGATCATCTTCTTCATCCTGCTGGCCTTCAGCCTTACCTTCATGCGCAGGTCCAACGTCACCCAGAACGTCTATTCTTGAAAGCACACGTCATGATGCGGAGCAAATCTGCAACGATGGTCCGTTTGACCGCCAGCTACGCGGTCCTGGTCGTGTTCGCCATCATTGCGTTCTATCCCATTCTCCAGATCATCAACATCTCTCTCCGCCCTGCAGACCGGCTTCTTTCCACATCGCTGGAGTTGATCCCCGAGAATGCTTCGCTCGACAACTACCAGGAGTTGTTTACGGGGCGTCCGTTTCTTGTGTGGCTGGGCAACAGCACGTTTGTGGCCTTCGTGGTGACGCTCACGGGCGTCGCTCTCGCGTCGACGACGGGCTATGCCTTTTCGCGTTTCTCGTTTGCCGGTAAGAAGGCCGGCCTGCTCAGTCTGCTGGTCACGCAGATGTTTCCGGCGACGATGCTGCTTCTGCCGATGTACATCATGCTCGTGAAACTGCACCTTATCAACACCTACCTCGGGATCGTCATCATGTACTCCGCCACGGCGCTGCCGTTCTGCATCTGGCAGATGAAAGGATACTATGACACGATCCCGGTCAGTCTGGAGGAGGCCGGGAGAATCGACGGCGCATCGCAGTTCCAGATTTTTTTCAGGATCATTCTTCCGTTGGCCTCGCCGGCGCTCGTGATCACGGCGCTCTTCTCCTTCATGGCGGCATGGACGGAATATGTCGTGGCAGCCCAGATTCTTCAGGACACGGAGCTCTGGACGCTTCCCGTGGGGCTCAAGTCCTTTGAGTCCAACATGACATCGGAATGGGGGCTCTACGGAGCCGCATCCGTCATGGTGACCATTCCCGTCGTCATTCTCTTTCTCTCGCTCAGCCGCTGGCTGGTGTCCGGTTTGACCCTGGGCAGCGTAAAAGGATAACAGCGGATCATTCGTATGAAGGACCAATCGATGGCCAAGCCGCGGATGTCGTATCTCCAGATCTGGAACATGAGTTTCGGGTTCTTTGGGATTCAATTCGGATGGGGACTCCAGATGGCGAACATGAGCGCCATCTATGAGTATCTCGGCGCGGAGCAAAGCGATATTGCGTGGCTGTGGATTGCCGCACCGATCACCGGACTTCTCGTGCAGCCCGTCGTCGGGTACTACAGCGACCGAACATGGAACTGGCTCGGGCGGCGCCGTCCGTACTTCCTGGTGGGCGCGCTGCTCTCCACGCTTGCCCTTATCGCCATGCCCAATTCCTCGGCGGTCTGGATGGCCGCAGGCCTGCTCTGGATCCTGGACGCGAGCATCAACATCACGATGGAACCCTTCCGCGCCTTCGTCGGAGACATGCTCCCGAGAGAACAGCGGACCACAGGATTTGCCATGCAGAGCCTGCTGATCGGGCTCGGGGCGGTCCTTTCATCCGGGCTCCCCTTCATCCTCACCAATGTCTTCGGTGTCACCGGGGAGACGGGAGCGGGGATCATCCCGGCACCTGTGCAAATTGCCTTTTACGTCGGATCGGCGGTGTTCCTCTCAGCGGTGCTCTACACGATTCTGACCACGAAGGAATACCCTCCGTCGGATCTCGCCGAATTCCAACGGCTGAAAGCGGAGTCCGCAGGGTTCGGCAACGCCTTCACGCAGATCCTGAGCGGTATCGGATCCATGCCGAAGGCCATGCGGCAGCTCGCGCTGGTCCAGTTCTTCACGTGGTTCGCACTCTTCTGCATGTGGATCTACTTCGTCCCGGCCGTCGCCACGAAGGTCTTTGGAGGAGTGCCGGGGTCGCCGGAATACCAGCGCGGGAACGAATGGGGAGGCGTGTGCTTCTCCGTGTACAACGGCGTTGCCTTTGTCTTCGCGTTCGTCCTGCTTGCCGTCGCCAGGCGAATCTCCCCGCGCGTGATCCATCGCGTTGCGCTGGCGGCTGGAGGGGTGGGACTGATCCTTGCGGCCGTGGTTCAGGAACAGTACGCGCTGCTCTTCTCGATGACGCTGGTGGGGATTGCGTGGGCGAGCATCCTCTCCATGCCGTACGCGATGCTCTCCAACGCGATTCCGGCGAGCAAAATGGGGTTCTACATGGGCGTGTTCAACTTTTTCATCGTGCTGCCACAGATCCTCGCATCTGCGGGGCTCGGACTGCTCATGGAGTCGGTTCTGGGGGATAATCCGATGAACGCGGTGTTGTTGGGCGGCGGATCGATGGTGCTTGCGGGAATGCTGGTAACGCTCGTGTCGAAGGAAGTGGAGGACTTCTCAGCGCAGTGACGGAGCGGAGGAGAGGGATCCTTCGACCTGTCACCGGGCCTAACGTCTGCGCCTGAGGATCCACGGCCCTCAGATGCTCAATTCGGCCGCCAGGTTTGCATCGCGGCCTGCAGAATTTCACTACGGCCAACGGGTACGCATCACGGGCCACACGCGTGCGTCACGGCTCACACGTGCCCATCACGGCCCACAGGTGTGCCTCACAACCCACAGGTGCGCATCACGGCCTGCAGGATTTCACTACGGCCGCCAGGTAGGCATCATGATCCCACAGCTTTCACCAGGCCGTACACCAGCAGGTCGGTCAGTTTGCCGTCCTTGAACACCGCCTGGTGCATTCTTCCCTCCAGGGTGAACCCCGATTTCTCCAACACCCGCGCCGAGGCGGGATTCCATCCAAACACGTACGCGAAGATGCGGTTCACCGGAAGGTTGCTGAACCCCCACTCCGTCATTGCCCGCACGGCTGCTGTGGCTATCCCCTTGCCCCAATACGGTTCGGCAAGCCAGTACCCCAACTCCACGCTCCTGCGCATGATGTCGGGCTGAGGATGAAGTCCGATGCCCCCGATAAGCTCCTCTTCGGTGGCAATCGCGAATGCCGTCACCGGGTTCATCTGGTTGAGTTCCCTCAGCCACGCTTCCGCATGATGCCGCTCGTACGGATACGGAAAGAGATCGCGCAGATTGAGCCAGACATTCCGGTTGTTGGCGTACCGCACAAGCGCGTCAATGTCTTCGTGGCAAAAACTCCGGACAACATAGTTCCCGATGGGCAGGACGATTTCCGTTGTCTTCATGGCCATACCAGGTCATCGTAGATGTTGGATTCTTCAGGCGAATGCCGCCCGCCGCCGTTCCATTCTCCCCGATCGGCCTGCACGGCTCTGAACTCACCGATACCTGCTCCGCCGTGATCATCCTGACCGCCGGCCACGACGACAACTCTCCAACGTGGATCCGGAATTCCCAGGAGGGAAAGGGGCACGGTGAATCGGATCGTTCCAACATCCGCGTCTCCTATCGGATGTGCCGCGTCCTTCTCTACCGGCACGTATTCGGCGAGGATCTTTCCGTTTTGATCATGGATCTGCATCCTTCCACCTACCAGTATCAAGCGTTCATACCCGCGCCCGTCCGGCATAGTATAGAGTGCCTGAGCCGGCAGTGCGGTGCGGCCGGTGCCTCTTCTCCCATCCGTGTCAATTGCGATTGCAACGAGCGTCAATTGGAAACCGTATTCCGGATGCCATCCCGGATCCGACAACGCCCGAAACTTCAGTGTGAAGGAGGCGTTCAGGGAATCCGCGTGGAGCGTGAATCTGGTGATGTCGAACGACCCCGGCCGGAAATGCAC
>JADLEA010000217.1 GCA_020846365.1 Bacteroidota bacterium | reverse complement strand
GTTACCAGTGTGTCCTCAGCATCTTCTAAGTATCAAGTATAGCAAGCGCAAGAGACAAACACAAGGTCGGCGACGGCTATGTTGCCTTGCCAGCGAATCAACTCGAGCGGGGACAACCCCGTCGCCTCGCCAACACATCGAGTCAAACGTCGAATCGACAGCTTGTGCATTGGAGCCGCATTTGTTAGATTACACCATGGAGTACAATCCCGCCGATGCTCTGAAGAACGTGGTGAGGCCTCAGATTCATGTGACGTTGGAGAAGGACGGAGTTCCCCAGCTCCGCTTGAAGTTCTACGACCGTTTTACGATTGGCAGCGATCCCTCCTGTGATGTTGTTCTCCCGGATACCGACGTCAGCGGCGTGCATGCCGAGGTGTGGTATGAACGCGGGGCATGGCACCTCAAAGACCTCGGGAGCAAGACCGGAACGTTCATCAACGGCAAGCAGACCACCGAAGCGGTTCTCGAAGACGAGTGCAGGGTGCTCTTCGGCGTCGGCGGGCAGATGCTCACCTTCGATGTGCGCATGCTGCCCCATCATGTCGTCACCAAACAACTCCGGGAGGTCTTCCGGGCCACAGGGTACGTCCCTGTCGCGCTGTATCGCACTGTGTTACGGCGGGGGGTGCGGCGATTCCTGCGGCTCCAGTCCAAGAAGTATGTGAGGATCATCGGCGCGCTTGCGGTCGTTGCTGCTCTCGCCGGCGTCTATGCGTACCTCAAGCACGAGCAGGTCCGCAAACAGGAGGCGCTCGCGCAGGACGTCTTCTATGAGATGAAGGAATTCGAGCTGACCCTGGCACGCCTGGAAGACCGCGTCCGGCAACGCGGCGACACGACATCGGAAGGCGAGATATCGATGTCCCGGTCCCGTCTCCGGCAGCTCAGCGCAAGTTACGAGAAGTATATCAGTGAGCTGGGGGTCTATCACGAGGGGATGGATGAGACGGACAAGCTCATCTATCATGTTGCCCGGGTGTTTGGAGAGTGCGAGCTCACCATGCCGGAGGACTTCGCCACCGAGGTCCGCAAGTATATCGGTGTCTGGAAGCTCTCAAACCGGCTGCCGAAAGCCATAGAGAAAGCAAATGCCGAGGGATACGGTGCACGGATCTCCGAGGCGTTGCTCGCGCAACAGCTCCCTCCGCAGTTCTTCTTCCTTGCATTGCAGGAGAGCGAGTTCGACAGCGCAGCGTGCGGACCGGCCACCCGTTATGGCATCGCAAAGGGAATGTGGCAGTTCATTCCGAGTACTGCCCTGGAATATGGCCTGCGTACCGGTCCGCTCGTTGCCTTGCCCAGGCTGGATCCCAAAGACCAGCGTCATCGCGTCGATCTTGCAAGCACGGCGGCGGCGCGATATCTTCGCGATATCTACAACGGTGAAGCTCAGGCATCGGGCTTGCTCGTTCTTGCCTCGTACAACTGGGGCCACAATGCGGTTCGCGGGCTCATCCGAGCGCTTCCCGAAAATCCCCGGGAACGGAATTTCTGGAAGTTTCTCTCGGCGTATCGCAAACGCATACCCAAAGAAACCTATGACTACGTGTTCCTGATTTGCTCCGCCGCTGTCATAGGCGAAAACCCCGCGTTGTTCGGGTTCTCGTTCCCGAAACCCCTTCCTGATGCTGCTCAATGATTCCGTGATCCGGCTTCTCATCCTCTTCCTCCTGACGTGACTATGAATCCGGTACAACTTCTCGCATTTGATTTTGGCGCAAGCAGCGGCAGGGCGATTCGCGGGACCTTCGACGGTTCGCGGCTCTCCATTGCAGGATCACACCAATTCCCCAACGGGCCCATCGAGCTACAAGGGCATCTCTACTGGGATCTGCTCCGGTTTCTTCAGGAAATCCAGGAAGGAATCCGAAAAAGCAAACGGGAATCCGGATCTCCACCTGCCTCCGTCGGGATAGACACCTGGGGGGTGGACTATGGCCTGCTGGATCGTCACGGCGATCTCATGGGGAATCCCTATCACTACCGGGATCGCCGGACCGAAGGGATGTTTGAACAGGCATTCCATCGAATGCCCAGGACCGAGTTGTTCCAGCGGACCGGCATTGCCTTCCAGCCGTTCAATACCCTGTTCCAGCTTCTCTCGATGAGGTTGCAGAAGCCGGAGGAGTTGGACCGCGCCGGTACCCTGTTGATGATGCCGGACCTGCTCGCATACGCTCTTACGGGCGTGAAGGGGACTGAATACACCGATGCAAGCACATCGCAACTCCTGGATGTGTCCAGCCACACATGGAGCACGGAAGTGCTCTCCGCGATGGATCTGCCGAGATCTCTCTTTACCGACATTACCCAGCCCGGAACCGTACGGGGCCTCCTGCGGGAATCTTTCGCGGCGGATTCAGGCGTCCCCCCCGTCCCCGTGCTCGCGGTCGCAGGTCACGACACAGCTTCTGCCGTCGTCGCGGTTCCCATGCAGCGCGCTCGGTCGGCGTATCTGAGCAGCGGGACCTGGTCCCTGCTGGGCATCGAGACGCCAACACCGCAGGTCGATTCCCGGGCTATGGAGTCCAACTTTACCAATGAAGGCGGCTTCGGCGGACAGATCCGACTCTTGCGAAACGTCATGGGACTCTGGATGGTCCAGGAGTGCAAGCGGGAGTGGGATGCTGGCGGGACCGTTCTCGAATTCGATGAATTGGTGCACATGGCGGGCCAGAGCAAGCCCTTTGCCTGTTTCGTCGATCCGGATGCGCAGCTGTTCTATGCTCCCGGCCCCATGGAAAACCGCATCAAGGAGTTCTGCCGGCAGACAGGTCAGACGGCACCCTCTACGCAGGGCGCCATCGTCAGATGCGTCTACGAAAGTCTCGCACTCAAGTATCGCTGGGTGGTGGACCGTCTCGAAGAGATAACCGGCGCGCGCATTGAAGAGCTGGTTATCGTAGGCGGGGGAGCGAGAAATGTACTGCTCAACCAGCTGACGGCGAATGCGTTGCAGCGGACAGTGACCGCGGGCCCCTCAGAGGCGACCGCCGTCGGCAACCTTTTGGTGCAACTCCATGCGTTGGGTGAGCTCCAGGGGATTGAGCAGATGCGCGAGGTCGTGCGCGCATCGTTTCCGACGACGAGCTACACCCCCGAAGCCCCGGAACTATGGGCAGGGGCATACGATCAATTCAAGGCGCTGACACTCAACCGCGCATAGCACATCGTACGACATCCTCCGCGGTGGCACGGCGGATCCGGTGTACTTCTCCTGTTCTCCCGGAGCCGGAGGAAGTGACCGGTGCACCGGTTTCTTGCAGGTGCCCTCTGACACCCTTGTCCGGCCACAAGGACCGGTCGGGTGTTTGAAGTCCAATCAGAATCGCGGGCCTGCGCCTCACGAGCCCTCCCACCCCGCCAGGCGCGCCCAGAGCCACCACGCCGCATAGGCCTTCCTGTTCGCATTCAACGGTTGCGAGTGCGCTGATCCACACGTGTACCACGCCCCCGGATGCGCATTCTGCCACTCCTGCGCCCAGTTCCTGTCCCTCGTCCCGTTCGCATCGCTGTCGTAATCGCAGTTGTCGTTGGCGGCCTTGTCCGCAAAGTACGCTCCGTCAGGATCGTACGATTCGATATCGGCGAAGTCAAACAGCGCCCTCTTTCCCGCCGTGCAGAACGCGCGTATCTGCTCGTTGCGGAGATGGAGGTTCCCCTGCAATCCCGATCCGTCCAGATGTCCGGTCATGTACACGAAATGCACTCCGGGATAGGAGCGTTCCAGACTGTCCATGAGCGAGAGGTAGAGGACGATGTCATCCGAGGTGGCACCGCTCACCTGCCCGCACCAGGACCAGATCACCACGTTGATGTCAGGATGTGCGTTCAAATATGTCCGCGTGGCCGTTGCCCAGGAGGTGCGGTCGGGATTGCCGAGATCGGATGCGCCCTGGAAGGGAGTGTCATGAAACACCAGTGCACTGTCGGCGCCGGTCGAGTTG
>JADLEA010000216.1 GCA_020846365.1 Bacteroidota bacterium | reverse complement strand
GTTCCCTCATGGACCTGTGAAGTGGAGCAGGTTAAGCGACCCGCACGCCGGACTGAAAACCGGGGGCTTCGGGTGCGCTGTTCTCAGAATATGCTTTCTGTCCGCCAGTGTCCACCGAAAAATGTACCGAGATGTCAAAGACTTTCACGTCCGGCCCCCGTTGGCGAGCCACGCCGGGAGCTTGCAGCGCCCGAGGAAAAGAATCGCTCAGGTTAACCAAAATGGGGACTTCGGTGTCTAATACGTGAAGCGGTGGATCAAGTTGTTCCCTGCAAGGTGCGACTTCTTTGATTTCACCCCCCGTTTTTGTAAATTTAACATTCGATTGCATATCACGTTCCCTGTGACACCCGGAGGATCCATGGCATTCGACATCAAAGCCATCAACGAAAGAATCCAGCGCGAAAGCGCATTTGTCGACACCCTGCAGGCTGAACTCGGGAAGATCATTGTCGGCCAGAAGCACATGGTCGAACGGCTTCTCGTCGGGCTCCTCTCCAACGGGCACATTCTCCTGGAAGGCGTGCCCGGGCTTGCCAAGACATTGAGCGTGAAGACTCTTGCCGCTGCAATACACGCAAAATTCCAGCGCATCCAATTCACCCCCGATCTCCTGCCTGCGGATCTGGTGGGCACGATGATCTTCAATCAGAAGGACGGATCCTTCCAGACCAAGAAGGGTCCCATCTTCGCCAACTTCATCCTCGCGGATGAAATCAACCGCTCCCCGGCCAAAGTGCAGAGCGCCCTGCTGGAGGCCATGCAGGAACGCCAGGTGACGATCGGGGAAAACACCTATCGGCTTCCGGAACCGTTTCTCGTCCTCGCCACGCAGAATCCCATCGAGCAGGAAGGAACGTACCCCCTTCCGGAAGCTCAGGTGGACAGGTTCATGCTCAAGGTGAAGATCGGCTACCCATCGAAGGAAGAAGAGCTTCAGATCATGCGGGCCAATGTCGGCGGTCTCATGCCGGCACCCAATCCCGTCGTGAAGACGGATGATATCATCAAAGCGCGATCTGCGGTGGGTGATATTTACATGGATGAGAAGATAGAGAAGTACATCCTGGACATCGTCTTTGCGACCCGGTCCCCCAAGCAGTACAATCTGGGCAACCTGACCCAGTTGATCAGCTACGGGGCCTCTCCGCGCGCCTCCATCAATCTCGCGCTCGGGGCGAAGGCATTCGCATTCATCAAGCGTCGTGGCTATGTGATTCCCGAAGACGTGCGTGCGGTGAGTCTGGACGTCCTGCGCCATCGCGTGGCGGTCACGTATGAGGCCGAGGCAGAGGAAGTGACATCGGAACAGGTGGTACAGGAAGTGCTGAACAAAATTGAAGTGCCGTGATATTGCGCGCACGGGCGCACGGGGCGCTCCAGCGCATACGTGAGGATCGCTGAGTAGTGGACACACGAGAGCTTCTGAAGAAAGTACGCCAGATCGAGATCAAGACGCGCGGTCTGGTGAACCAGATCTTTTCCGGCGAATACCACTCCGTCTTTAAGGGACGGGGAATGGAATTCTCCGAGGTACGGGAGTACCAGTACGGCGACGATATCCGGAGCATCGACTGGAATGTCTCCGCGCGCTTCAACCATCCCTTTGTGAAGATCTTCGAGGAAGAGCGCGAGCTGACGGTGATGCTCGTGGTGGATTTCAGCCGGTCAGGCCAGTTCGGAAGCGTGCAGGCTATGAAGAACGATATCGCCGCCGAGATCTGCGCCGTGCTGGCGTTCTCCGCCATCAAGAACAACGACAAAGTCGGACTCATCCT
Organism: Bacteroidota bacterium; assembly: GCA_020846365.1. Classification (GTDB taxonomy): domain Bacteria; phylum Bacteroidota; class Ignavibacteria; order UBA10030; family UBA6906; genus JAGDMK01. Next base: position 8,122 of record JADLEA010000216.1, on the reverse strand, counting down.
CTTCACCGACCGGATCGAGAAATTCGTGCCTCCCAAGAAAGGGCGCGCACATATCCTCCGCATCATTCGCGAGCTGATTTCGTTCGAGCCCGTGGGAACCGGCACCAGCATACGCGGGGCGCTGGAGTATCTGCATCACGCGCACAAGAAACGGACGATCGCGTTTCTCATCTCCGACTTCATTGACGAGGGGTACGACCAGATTCTCCGCATCATCAGTCGCAAGCATGATGTGATAGCGGTTGAGCTTTCGGATCCGCGGGAAGAAATGCTGCCGGATGCCGGGCTGATCAAGTTTGCGGATGCAGAATCCGGAAAGGAACGCTGGGTGGACACCGCGGATCACGGCGTCCGGGCTGCGTTTGTGCAATACTGGAAAGAGCGAAAAGAACGGCGGCGGAGTCTCTTCATCCACAGCAAGGTCGATGCTATTCCGGTCCGTATAGACCGCCCCTACATCAAACCCATCGTTGATTTCTTCAGACTTCGCGAGCGCAGATTGTGATGAGGGAATGCCTGTCCATACCGCGCGCCGTTGTGGTCGCACTCCTGCTGTCCTGGCCCCTTTCATCGGCGCCCGCGCAAGGGCTGTCGGCAAGAGCGCGTGTGGATTCCACGCAGTATCTGCTGGGCGACAGAATTGTGGTTCGTGTGGACCTCCGGCACATGCCCGGACTCACCATCCAACCGCTGGTGAGCGACACCATCGGCGGGTTCGCGGTGCTGGGACAATCCGGCGTTCAGCGCAGTACCGACAGTACCAGCCGGGTGGAGTTCGTGCTTGCGAAATACGATTCGGGCGATGCAGTCATCCCTGCTCTTCCCTTCTTGTTCTTTCTGCCCGGAGACACGGCGTCGCATGTTGCGCTCTCGAACCAGTTGCGGGTGACGATCAACACGGTCCCGCCCGATACAAGTGAGGATCTGAAAGACGTAAAGCCGGTGCTGTCTCTCCCACTGGCGCTTGAGGATCTCTTACTGTACGGCGGCATCCTTCTGGTCGCAGCGGCCCTGGGATATTTCGGGTACCGTTACTGGAAACGGCGCAAGAGAAAAGGAGGGTCAGAGGAATATGTGCCCCCGGACCGACCAGCCCACGCCATCGCGATGGAAGAATTGGGCCGGCTCAAGGCAAAGAAACTCTGGCAGCAGGGTCAGGTGAAACAGTATTATTCGGAACTGACCGAGATTCTGCGCAGGTATTTTGAGAACCGCTACCGGCTTCCCGCCCTCGAGGAGACCACGGACGAAATCATGGTCGGACTCCGCCGTCTGCGACCCGGCCCGGAACTACTTGCCAGCACGGAAGCAGTATTGCGCCGTGCCGATCTCGTGAAGTTCGCAAAACATGTTCCCGGCGTCGCCGAGCACGAAGAGTCGCTTGCCGCGGTCTATACGTTCGTGGACCGGACGAAAATCGCGGAGATGACGCCCGCAGAGGCGTCTGCGCCGGAGGAAGTGAAGCATGTGGCATCCTAACACCACATTTGCGAACCCGGAGTTTCTCTGGGGCCTGCTGCTGATTCCACTCCTGGTGTACTGGTATATGCGCCGCCAGAGCCGTATGACCAGCGATCTCCGGTACTCCACCCTGTCGGCATTTGCGGGTGCGAAGCCGACCTGGCGGGAGCGGCTGCGGCACCTGCCCATGGCGCTCAGAATGATGGTCATCGCGGCGATCCTCGTCGGACTTGCACGCCCGCAGACCACCTCCCAGGGCGAAGACATCTACACCGAAGGGATCGACATCGCACTGCTTCTGGACATCAGCGGAAGCATGCTCGCCGAGGACTTCCATCCCCACCGCATCCAGGCCGCCAAGACCGTCGCCGAAGAGTTTGTGAACGGGCGCGCCAATGACCGGATCGGTCTGGTGATCTTCGCCGGGCAGAGTTTCACGCAGTGCCCCATGACCCTGGATTATCGCGTGCTCACAGGGCTGTTGAGGCAGGTGAAACCCGGCATGGTGGAAGACGGCACCGCTATCGGGATGGCCATCGCCCAGGGTGTGAACCGCCTCAAGGACGGCAAGGCCAAAAGCAAAGTGATGATCCTCCTGACGGACGGCGTCAACAACCGGGGCGAAATCGACCCGGTCACGGCCGCCCAGATTGCACAGACCTTCGGCATACGGATATACACCGTGGGCGTCGGAACGGTCGGCGAGGCACCCTACCCGGTTCAGACGCCGTTTGGCATCCGCTATCAAAACGTGCCGGTGGATGTCGACGAGAAGACGCTGAACACGATCGCAGATCTCACGGGTGCCAAGTACTTCCGGGCGAAGAACAACAGGGCTCTCAAGGAAATCTACGCCGAGATCGATCAGATGGAGAAAACCCGTATCGAGGTGAAATCCTACCGGTCGTATACGGAACGGTTTTACTCCTGGGCATGGATCGGGCTGGCCGGGGTGCTGCTTGAACTGGTGTTTGCAGGTGCCATCTTGAGGAAACTGCCATAATGGTACGATTCGTCCACGAAGAATACCTCTACCTCTTGTTGCTGATTCCTGCGGCCCTTCTGGTCGCCTGGTGGGTATGGCGCGTGCGGCGGAAAGCCGTGGAGCGGTTCGCTGCACCCTTCATGTTCCAGCGGCTGGCTCCCCAGGCAAGCGTGTTCAAGCGCCCGGTGAAATTCGGTTTGCTTCTCTTCGCGACGGCCTTTCTTGCGCTCGCGCTTGCTAACCTCCAGATCGGGACCCGCCTCGAAGAGGTGAAGCAGGAAGGCGCCGACCTCTTCATCGTGCTGGATCTCTCGCTCAGCATGAAGGCCGAGGACATCAAACCAAACCGGCTCGAGAAGGCCAAGCTGGAAATCCACAACCTTATTGACCGCCTCGGCGGGGACAGAATCGGGCTCATCGTCTTCGCCGGCGAGGCCTATACGCAGTTCCCGCTGACCACCGACTACAGCGCGGCCAATCTCTTTCTGGATGTGCTCGATGTGGACGCGGTCTCGCTTCCCGGCACCGCCATCGGTGTTGCGATCGAACGAGCGATGGAGTCCTTCGATTTCAAAGAGCAGACCAGCAAGGTGATCGTTATCATCACCGACGGCGAGAACACGGAGGGGGATGTCTTTGAGGCGGCGGAGGCGGCCGCAGCAAAGGGTGTTCTCCTCTATACGATCGGCATGGGGTCGCCCACGGGAGCCCCTATCCCCGTCTACAACGCCTCCGGGCGCCAGACGGATTTCAAGCGCGACCGGATGGGAAACGTCGTGGTCTCGAAACTGGATGAGGCGTCGCTGGAAAAGATCGCCCTGATCGGCAACGGGAAGTATTTCCGCGGAACGACATCACAGGATGAGCTCGACGCCATCTACAAGGATGTCAGCGCCCTTCAAAAAAAGGAGTTCGGCGTGAAGCAATTCACCGATTTCGAGGACCGTTTCCAGTTCTTCCTGGCGCCGGCGCTGGTGCTCTTGGTGCTTGAGTTTCTGTTATCGGAGAGAAAGACGCCCTGGCTTTCGATCGGGCGCTTGTTGAGAAGGCAAGAGGAGGTGACGACATGATCCGCATGATGGTGTTTTGCGCGCTTGCCGTGGGACTGTGTTCGGGATTTGCACTGGCGCAGTCGGTGCGCTCGCTGGTCAATGGCGGGAATGACAAATACGAAGACCGGAAGTTTGCCGACGCGGAAATTGACTATCGCAAGGCGCTGGAGCAGGAGCATGAACTTGTGGAGGGGCATTTCAATCTCGGCAACGCTCTCTACAAGCAGGGGAAGTTTGACGAGGCGGTCAGAGCATACGAGGCGGCGCGTCAGGCCGCACGGGACCCTCATACCAGGGCCGATGTATCGTACAACATCGGCAATGCCCATCTGAAGGCCCAGGATCCCCAGAAGGCGATTCAATCCTATGTGGAAGGCCTCAAGTTGAATCCGGATGACCAGGAGGCAAAATACAACCTCTCACAGGCGTTGCGCATGCTTCAGCAACAACAGCAGCAGCAACAGCAGCAACAGAAAAACCAGAACCAGAACAAGCAGCAGGACAACAAACAGGACAAGCAGCAACAGCAACAGAATCAGGAGCAGCAGGATCAACAACAGCAGCAGCGCCAGCAGAAACAACAGCAGCAGGAACGGCAGATATCGAAAGCCGATGCAGAGCGCATACTCGACGTCCTGAAGAACAGTGAACGGGATATTCAAAAGAAGCGGCAGGCCAAACAGGCCGTCCGGGCACGCACGGAAAAGGATTGGTAAGATGAAGACGCGGCAAGGTCTCCTCACCCTTCTGACCTGTATGCTCATCACCGGCATCAGCGTCAGCCAGAACGTGACGTTTGAGGCCTCGGTGGATCGACCGACGGTGGGCTTGGGAGAGCAGTTCACGCTTACATTTGTCCTCAGCGGCCAGACGATGGGCGGAGGAAAGAACCTGCAACTGCCCGAGCTTAGCAAGTTCCACATCATGTCGGGGCCCAACCAGTCAAGCAGCATGCAGATCATCAACGGCGCGGTCTCGTCATCGGTGGCATACAGTTATGTGTTGCAACCCAGAGAGACCGGCAAGCTGACCATCGGGTCGGCCAGCATCGAGGCGGGCGGGAGCACGTTGAGAACGCAGGCACTGACCATCGAAGTGGTGCGGGGCTCCACGCGCCCGCGTCAACCGGCAACGTCAGGGGAAGCGGCCTCGCCGGATATGGCCGACAATCTCTTCCTTCGCGCCGTGGTGGACCGGTCGCGCGTGACGCAGGGTGAACAGATCAATCTCGTCTTCAAGCTGTACACGCGCGTGTCCGTGGTGAACTACGCTGTTACCAAGAACCCGGCAATGACCGGGTTCTGGAGTGAAGACGTCGAGATTCCCAAAAACATCACTCTTTCCTCGGAGACCGTCAACGGCAAGTCGTACAAAGTGGGGGTGATCAAGAGAGTTGCGTTGTTCCCCACGCAGGCCGGTGCGCTGGAGATCGGACCGATGGAAGTGCAGACCACCGTTCAGGTACCCTACGCCCGGTCAAATGATCCGTTCGACGCCTTTTTCCGGGATCCCTTCGGGCGCAACACGAACTACACAACGGTCAGTCCAAAGGTCAACATCACGGTAGACCCCCTTCCCGGGCAGCCCCCTTCAGATTTCAAGGGTGCCATCGGCCAGTTTGCCATGAGCGCGTCGCTGGACAAGAAGACGACGCGGACGAACGAGCCCATCAGTCTCAAGGTCACGATCTCCGGCACGGGGAATATCAAGTTGCTCGAAGCGCCGGCGCTCGACCTTCCGCCGGATTTTGAGCAGTACACGCCCAAAGTTTCCGAATCCATCAACCGGAGCCAGGGGCGGATCAGCGGAAGCAAGACCTTTGAGTATCTGATGATCCCTCGCTATCCGGGCTTGAAGGTGATCAAACCCGTGACCATGTCATACTTCGACCTGAAGAAGCGCGAGTACATCCGGCTCCGTTCGCCGCAGATCGAGCTGAACGTGGAGCAGGGGACGGCGGGACCTGCGCCAACGGTGACGGGAGTTTCCCGGGAGGACGTGAGGATGTTGAGCCAGGAGATCCGAGTCATCAAGATTGCCACCCCGGCATTCGTCCGGGGAGGCGACCGGCTCTACACGCACCCGTTCTTCCTGGCGTTGGTTGCCCTGCCGCTGCTGGTCGTAGGGGGCGCCTACGTGTATGCACGGCAGCGCCAGGTGGTGATGTTGGATCAAGCGGGATACCGTTACCGGAAGGCGATCAAGGTGGCGCAGAAGGGGCTCCGTGAGGCAGAATATCTTTTGAAGGACAAGTCCCGACAAACGGCCGCGCCTTCTTCCAATCAACGGTTGCGTTTCTATTCGGAGGTATCCCGCGCGCTCTGGAAGTACCTCGGCGACAAACTGAACATTCCGCAGGCGTCCTTTTCCGTGGAAGGAGCGGCGAACAGATTGCACGCCCGCGGTGTCGAGGAGCGGCTCATCGGCGACCTCCGGACGATTCTGGAAACATGTGACCTCGCCCGCTTTGCGCCGACAAGTCTCGAGCTTTCGGCGATGCAAAAAACCTACGACGATGCGAGCCGCGTCATCGTGGAACTGGAACGGACATTAAAACCTCGATGAGAACACTCATCCTACTCGTCCTTGCGGCATCCTGCGCTTCGCTGGCGATCGCCCAGACGGCGGATCAGAAATATCAGCAGGGGAATGCCCTGTATCAGCAGGGGAGATACGCTGAAGCGGTGGCTGCGTACGAAGAAATCGTTCGGGCGGGATATACCAGCGGGGAGCTCGCCTTCAACCTTGGCAATGCCTACTACAAGCAAGGGCTCATGGGGAAGGCCATTCTGAACTATGAGCGTGCCATCCGTTTCATGCCCGGGGACGATGACGTCCGGCACAACCTCTATCTTGCCAATTTGCAGATTGTCGACAAGATCGAGCCAGCGCCGCGGCTATTTCTCTGGGACATCTGGGACGACATTAAGGGGGCGTTTTCGCTCGATGGCATTACGTGGATTACCTACCTCCTTTTTCTCCTCGTTTCAGCTGCGCTGACCCTGGTCATCCTGGCACGGAGTTATGCTGCGCGCAAGGCGGGGCTCCTCTCCGCGATGATCTGCGGTTTGCTTCTGCTTCTGAGCGCTTCCATTCTTGTCGGGAAGGCCGCCGATGTCCATCGCGCCGATGATGCCGTCATCACCGTCGCCATTGTCACCGCAAAGAACTCTCCCGATCCAAAGAGCAGCGATGCCTTCGTCCTCCATGCCGGCGTCAAAGTGCGCATCACGGAATCCATCGGCGAATGGGTGCGCATCCGCCTCGCTGACGGCAAGGTGGGTTGGGTGGAGCTTGGCGTTGCGGAGAGGATCTGAGCTGGACCTCGAGCGGTCCGGCCGCTTCTAGAAGCGGTACGTCCATTCGTGGTTGAGGTACCGGGACTCCGCCAGTGCGCGAACGCCTTCCAACGCGAAGGCCCCATACGCCTCATGCGCATGCCAGGCATCGCGCAGGGCGCGCGTGAGTTCGGTGGCACGGAGGGGGAGGTTTGTCAGAAAATCCGTGTGGGATCTGCCTGTGCGGTAGTCCGGCTCTGCGGAAGGATGCGGGAGGAGGACTTCGATCATCGACAGGTCGAAGGAGAGGAGGAACGTGCCGTGGAACAGAAGCGCGCGTTCCTTTCTTCGTTGCGCGTTCCCGGAGAACTTGCGGTTGTTCCAGACAAGGTCCGTGTGGCCGCGGTGTTCGACGGAGGTGCCGAGAAGCCCGGTGAGGACTTCCGCCATGTGCTTCAGCACGTGGGCGTTCGTGCTGGTTACGGTCGCCAGGTCGGCATGCCGTTCCATACGTAAGACAAGCGAGTAATTGAGACAACCGGGACCCTGAACCACAGTGCCCCCTCCGCTTGTTCTACGATAGAGGGGGATCCCCCGCTCCACGCAGGTGTCGACATGCACTTCCTGCATGATGCGGTTGGTATATCCTGCGACGACGAAGTAGGTTTCGGGTTGCCAGATGCGCAGCACCTCTTTCGCGGGGTCGGCATCGCATGCGTCCAGTAAGAGATCGTCACAAGCCAGCTGCATGCCGGCTGTGGCGAGGGGGACATCAAAAAACCGCACGGCGCTTTCGAGTTGTGTGACGTTCGGGAAACACGTACATTACGCTGTTCTTTGACAGGTGAATCTCTCGTGAAAACACAAAATACAAAACCCCAAGCATCGCTGCAAGCGGATCGTAACGGCCAGGATCGCTGGCTGGATTCTCTGGAGCTGGTCCTCGAATCTGTGCTCAAAGATCAACCGGCGGAGAAACTGCCGCTCCTCTTCGAGCGTCTCAAGGAACGCCTGCAACAGGCAGGCCTCCGCGTGCCCGCCTCCGTCACGACGCCCTATCTGAATACCATTCCGGCAGATCAGGAACCTGAATACCCCGGAGACCGTGAGATCGAGCGGCGCATCAAGAGCTATATCCGGTGGAACGCCATGGCGATGGTGGTGAATGCCAACCGCGCGCACAGCGGGCTCGGCGGCCACATCTCGACGTTCGCCTCCTCGGCCACGCTCTACGAAGTGGCATTCAACCACTTCTTCCGCGGAGCCACCGCCGACCGTCCGGGCGATATGGTCTACTTCCAGGGACACGGATCCCCGGGCATCTATGCGCGGGCCTTCATGGAAGG
>JADLEA010000215.1 GCA_020846365.1 Bacteroidota bacterium | reverse complement strand
TTCGCGCGAGTGCAAACTCGACGATCATCCGGAGCGTGCGCGAGAAGGAAAGCCCTGCCTTTTCCGCAGACTCCATGAACGACACGCCCTCGGTCAGATCCGGATTCGGGTTGACCTCCAGGACAAAGGGACGATTCCGGCCATCCAGGCGGAGGTCAAGCCGCGCGTAGTCCCGACACTCGGTAATCTGATACGCCAGCAGAGCGATTTCTTCGACCCGCTTCTGCACGCGCCGGGGAAGCACGGCGGGGCAGACGGCATGAAGCCGGTGGTAGGCTTCGTTGAGAGGATTCCACTTCGCATCGTAACTGATAATCGTCGGATGATCTGCGGGGAGTTCAGAAAAGTCGAACTCGATGATGGGCAGGACCCGCGGGGGCGTGTTGCCAAGGATGGCAACGTGCAGCTCCCGCCCTTCGATGAATTCCTCGACGATGATGGGGGCAGCAAATTCCGAGAAGGCGAATGCCAGCCGGCGTGAAAGGGCTGCATAGTCGTGAACGACCGATTCCTTGTCAATGCCCGAGCTGGCATCCTCGCGCGACGGTTTCACGATAAGAGGATACCGCAGGCCGTGACGCTTCGGGATATCGGGTTCGTGCAGAATGCGATAACGCGGCGTGGGCACGTTGTTGGCCAACAGGAACTGCTTCGTGAGTCCCTTGCGCTGGCATAGCCCAAGGGTAAACGGCGGAGCTCCGGTGTACGCGACCCGGGAGAGGTCGTAGAGTCCGGCGATCATCCCTTCAAGCCCGGGAACCCCGTGGAAGAATTCCACCAGGTTGAAAACCACGTCAGGCGGATCATGCTGAAGGAGATGCTGTAGCGTAGGGAGGTTTTCCTCGATATTGACCGCGCGCGCCTGCATCCCCTCTCGCTGCAGAGCATCGACGATGGCCTGAATCTCTTCCGCCACGGTCGCGACATGGATCGGATACTCGGGCGCGAACCCGAGGGAAGTCGGGTCAACGTTTTTCAGCTTCTCAAATTCGTCTTCGCCCACGTGATTGTAGAGCACGAGCACCCTCGGCGCGATTGCCGGTGAGCCCTGTGGGTTGCTGGTAAGGGGGGATGCTTCGTTCATAGCCGTTTCCCTGAACAAACCAGGCCCGGGATCCCCGGGCCTGTCTAGTACTACCGCCCTCGAGATGCCGCTCAGAGCTTGTAGGACACCCCGATCTTCAGGAAGCCGATATCGTATCCCAACTCCGCCGTTGCGGCCCACTTCGGCGAGAAGAAATACCGGCCGCCCACAAAAATACCGAATCCGAAATAGCTTCCGCCTGCCGAGTAGGGGTGCAGTTTCTCATCCACACCGGAGAACTTTGCACTCACAACGTGGTAGCCGAGCGTAAGACCGCCATAGAGATCGACATCCTTCAGGTCTCTGATGTGCTCGCTGAAGTGATAGGCACCGCGACCACCGAAGAAAATGTAGCTATATGACCACTTGTCCCTGACGAACTCGTAGGAAGACGTGGAGTATGACACGATTCCCCCCACGGAGATCCTGGGCACGATGGCGTGATCGAACGCGACAAAGATCGGGGGCATTCCCGCGCTACCATAGACACCGGGATACCCGAGTCCGAGCCCGGCCGTGATGATGCTCTCGCCCTTCTTCGACTGCGCAGACAACGGGGAAACAAGGAGTGCGGAGACGGTCAATACCGCCACCAGGACGACCAGGGTCTTCTTCATACGGATGCTCCGAGTAGGTGGTTGAGGATGGGGATCGCATCGGCACCCATCGTATTCTTGATATGAAATATAGGGCTTTTTGTGCTTTTCCACAAACAGTGACGGGCCTCTTGCGTTGACAATCCCTGTGAGCCACACTATATTGTCACAGCCAAGTATCCTTCCATCATCCGGTCTCATACGCACTGTCTCATGCCGCACGCCACTATGTCTCCGCGAAAGGTCAGAACATGTCCGCGCACGCGCTCGTGCTTCTCCTTGTCCTCGCTTTCTCCGATGCCCTCTTCACCGCGCACGCTGGAGGAACAGACAACATGAACCCGACTTCGTCCATGCACATTGTGCAGATCCGGTGCGAGGGCTTCGCTGCCCCCATGGGAATCGACGAGATCCATCCCCGGTTCAGCTGGGTTCTGGAATCTGACGAACGTGGCCAGGCCCAGACTGCGTACCAGATTCTGGTTTCCTCCCGGCAGGGCCTGCTGGACAAGCAGGATGGTGACATGTGGAACTCAGAAAAAGTGCTTTCGGATCAATCGATCCAGGTGGCGTATCGCGGTAAAGCACTGGAATCGGGGAAGGCGTACTACTGGAAAGTCAGGGCGTGGGACCGCAACGGAAGACCATCGGAATGGAGCGCCAGCGGGATCTGGACCATGGGTCTGCTGCACGTAGCCGACTGGAAGGGAAAGTGGATTGGCCGCGATGAAGTGGACAAGACTTTTCACCTCGAGAATACGGAGTGGATCTGGTTTCCCGGTGGCCAGCCGGACCAATCGGCACCCGTCGGAAAACGCTACTTCCGCCGGTCGTTCGATCTCCCGTTCGACCTCCGCGTGGAGAGTGCGGTGTGGCATGTCACGGCGGACGATGAAGGCGATTTCTTTGTCAACGGAGCGCAGGTCTGTTCCACCCGAAGCCATCGTGTCCTCACCGAAGTCGACGTCAAACAACACCTTCGCCCCGGAAAGAACGTCCTCGCCGTTGCAGTGCTCAACCAGAGCGACCAGCCGAATCCCGCAGGTCTGGTGGGCGTTCTGGATATTCAGTTCGGCAACGGAAGCGCAATATCCATTCCCACGGATGCCTGGTGGAAAGCCGCAGACTCGGTTGAGCCGGGATGGGTAGCAGCGGAGCTGGACGAATCGGACTGGGTGCTGGTGCAGGTACTCGGTCGGGTCGGGATGCCCCCGTGGGGGGAGAAAAAAGCCCCGGATGTCCGCCGGCTTCCGGCGCGGTGGTTGCGGAAGGAGGTTGCATTCCACAAGCCCATCCGGAGAGCAACCGTCTACATGAGCGGTCTGGGACTTTCCGAGCTCTACATCAATGGGCGCAAAATCGGAGACCATGTTCTCTCCCCGGCCCTGAGCGAATATCCAAAAAGAGTGTACTACGTAACGCATGACGTCACAAGGGCACTTGCCATGGGACAGAATGCGCTCGGGGTCGTGCTTGGCAACGGCAGGTACTACGCACCCCGGCTGGGGGAGCCGACCATGACACAGACCTACGGATACCCGAAGCTGCTCTTTCAACTGCGTGTGGAATTCGAGGACGGGACTGCGCAAGACATCGTGAGCGACGAATCGTGGCGGTTGAGCACGGACGGTCCGATTGTTGCGAACAATGAATATGACGGTGAAGAATACGACGCGACCAGGGAATTCGAGGGATGGGCGATTGCCGGTTTCGATGATACCCGATGGGATGTCCCCTCGGTGGTAGCGCCCCCCGGCGGCACGGTGCGTGCGCAGATGATCGCGCCCATACGTGTGGTCGACACGCTGCAGCCCGTATCTGTCGCGGAGCCCCGTCCGGGCGTGTTTATCGTCGATATGGGGCAGAACATGGTGGGGTGGTGCCGCCTCAGAGTGAACGGAACGCGCGGAACACGCGTCGTCCTCCGGCACGCAGAGACACTCCGGCCCGATGGCGAACTCTACATGGACAATCTTCGCGGCGCCAAAGTCACCGACGTGTACACCCTTAAGGGCGGAGGCGAGGAAGTCTTCGAGCCGAGATTCACGTACCACGGTTTCCGGTTCGTGGAAGTTACCGGCTATCCCGGCCGGCTGGAGCACGATGCGATCGCGGGTCGCGTGGTGAACGACGATGTCGAGCACATCGGCGAATTCACCTGTTCGCATCCCGTTATCAACCGGACCTACCGTAGCGTTGTGTGGGGAGTGCGCGGCAATTACCGGAGCATTCCCACGGACTGCCCCCAACGGGATGAGCGCCAGGGCTGGTTGGGCGATCGCTCAGCCGAGGCACGCGGCGAGTCGTATATGTTTGATATCTCCGCTCTGTATGCGAAGTGGATGCAGGATATCGCCGATGCACAACAGTCCAACGGGAGCGTGAGCGACGTATGCCCCTCATACTGGCCCCTGTACAACGACAACGTCACCTGGCCGAGCAGCACGGTCATCATTCCTGGGACCTTGCTGGAGCAGTATGCCGACACGGCGCTCATACGGCGGCACTACCCGAGCATGGTGCTCTGGATCGACCATATGACCGAATACATCGAGGATGATATTCTGGAGAAAGACACTTATGGCGACTGGTGCGTGCCGCCGGAGAGTCCGGAACTCATTCACTCCAAGGATCCCATGAGGAAAACTGCACCGGGTATCCTGGCGACAGCCTACTTCACCTACGATGTGCTCCTGATGTCCCGGTATGCCGCACTGATGGGCAAAGACGATGATGCGCAGCGCTTCTCGGAACTTGCTGACCGGCTGAAGGATGGACTGAACGAGCGATTCTTTGATGACGCCGCCGGCTACTATGACAACGGCTCACAGACCTCCTGTGTCCTGCCGCTTGCGTTCGATATGGTTCCCACGCATCAGCGCGGCCGCGTATTCGAGCGCCTGATCCGAAAGATCACGGATGAATCCAAAGGCCATGTGGGTACCGGGCTAATCGGAGGTCAGTGGCTGAACAGGGTACTGACCGACTTCGGCCGCCCCGACATCGCCTACCGGTTCGCGACAAACACCACGTATCCAAGCTGGGGGTACATGATGGAGAAGGGGGCGACGACCGTGTGGGAGCTGTGGAACGGTGACAGTGCTGACCCGGCAATGAACTCGGGGAATCACGTCATGCTTGTCGGCGATCTGGTGATATGGTTGTACGAAAACCTGGCAGGGTTGAAAGGGGATCCCGGCAATCCCGGCTTCAAACACATTGTCATGCAACCGACGCCCGTCGGAGATCTGTCCT
>JADLEA010000214.1 GCA_020846365.1 Bacteroidota bacterium | reverse complement strand
TGATCGGGTTGTACGGGCATTTCAAACGGGACTGGAAGATGGGGCTGGTGTTCCTGGTGACGTTCATCATCCTGGGGCCGGTGCTGGCGCTGTATCAGAACCAGCAGGAGCCGCAGCCGCGGGAACGTGACTACTTCTACGTGGGCGCGTTCTTCGTCTTCGCGATGTGGATCTCGATCGGCATCGTCACGGTCATCGACTGGATGCGCACGCTCACGGCGCAGGAATCGGTGCGCAAGGCGTTCACCTACGGCATCATCGGCGTGGCGGCGCTCGCAGTGCCGGGCCGGCTGCTGCAGGCCAACTGGGCCGACCACGACCGCTCCGGCAACTATGTGGCCTGGGACCACTCCTACAACATGCTGCAGTCCTGCGAGCAGGACGCGATCCTCTTCACGAACGGCGACAACGACACGTTCCCACTCTGGTACCTGCAGGACGTCGAGGGCGTCAGACGGGATGTGCGGATTGTCAACCTCAGTCTGGTGAATACGTCCTGGTACATCAAGCAGATGAAGGGTCCCGCATACTATCCGGAAGCGAAACCGGTCCCCATCTCGCTGTCGGAAAAGCAGATCGAGAACATTCAGCCGGTCATCTGGGAGCCGCGGCAAATGGATATTCCGGTTCCTGCCGAAGCGTTCCAGCGTTACGCCGTCAATGACACGGCGGCCATCAATGCCGGGAAAATCAGCTTCTTCATGCGCCACACGCTGGAAGTCGGCGGAACACGCGCCATCCGCATCCAGGACATCATGGTGCGCGATATCATCTATACCAACCAGTGGAAACGCCCGATCTTTTTCGCGGTCACGTGCGCGCCCGACAGCAAGATCGGCCTCGATGAATACCTCTGGTTCCACGGGCTTGCGTGGCGCCTTGAACCGCGGAAGATCAACCGGGAAGACATGGGTCTGAACAAGGAAGTCCTCGAGCAGAACCTGTACCATGAACCCGAGACGTTTTCCACGACGCCGCAGTACGGATACAAGTTCCGGGGCATCGCGGATCCCGGCGTGTACTTTGACGAGAATACCGCGCGCCTGATGTTGAACTACCGATCGGCGTTCATCCGGCTTGCGATGTACTACCTGAACGTGGAACCCGATTCCTCGAAAGGCATCGCCGCCTTGGAGCGGATGGAAAAGCTAATTCCCAATGAGAAAATCCCCATGGGGTGGGAGTTGATGTCGGATCTCTCCAATCTGTACTACCGGTTTGGCAGAGTCGACCGCTTCACGGAACTCTCAAACCAGCTCGAAACCATCGCGCAGGGTATGATTGCGTCGGGGCAGGCCAATCTAAACAGCTACTACAACCCGTACCGGGTGCTCCTGGATATCTATGAGACGCGCCGGGATCACCGGAAGTCGCTTGAGCTGCTCCAGGGGCTGACGTCGCAATTCCCCAACGACCAGAATCTGCTCCAGCGCATTGAGTTCTTGAAGAAGCAGGTGGCGTTCGAAGATGCAGCCCGGAAGGATACGGCGACGGCGGGTGCCTCGGGCATGGACACGGTGAAGTGAGCGCGCGCTCCGACGCCAGCTCCCAACGACGGAATGGCTGATGCGTATCCTCGTCTTGAACTGGCAGGATATCACCAACCCGCTTTCAGGGGGAGCCGAAGTTCACCTGCATAGCATTTTTTCGCGCATTGCCCGGCTCGGCCACGAGGTCACGCTCTTCTGTTCGTCGTATCCGGGTGCGCCGTCCGAGGAAGTACGGGACGGCATGCGCATCGTTCGCCAGGGGGGACGTGCATTGTTCAACCTGCATGTCCCCCTTGCTTACCTCCAGCGGTTCCGGGCCGAGCCGTTTGACGTCGTCGTTGATGACGTCAACAAGATCCCGTTTCTAACCCCTCTCTACGTCCGTCGGCCGCTGTTCGGGATCATCCATCACCTCTTCGGCCGGAGCATTTTTCTCGAAGCGAACCCGGCCGTTGCCTCCTATGTCTCCTGCA
The DNA here is from genome assembly GCA_020846365.1 of Bacteroidota bacterium. Taxonomy (GTDB): domain Bacteria; phylum Bacteroidota; class Ignavibacteria; order UBA10030; family UBA6906; genus JAGDMK01. Next base: position 995 of record JADLEA010000214.1, on the reverse strand, counting down.
TGGAACACCTCGGCGTCTGGCTCTACCGCCGGAACGCCATGCCCTTCTTTGTGGTCTCACCGAGCACCGGGCGGGAATTGCAGGAGCGCGGGTTTCCTCCTGAACGACTGCATCTCGTCCACAATTGCGTCGATCACGATGTGCATCGTCCTGCCCCGGATCGGCGTTCACCCACGCCGCTGATCGGCGTCTTCGGGCGCCTGAAGAAATATAAGTGCGTAGACCAGATCCTTCGGGCCTTGCCGAGGGTGCGGGAGCGTATACGGGAAGTGCGTATGGTTGTGGTGGGCGAGGGGGACGACCGACCGCGCCTGGAGAACCTCGCGCGTGAACTGGGCGTTCAGGATGTCGTGACCTTCACGGGCTTCGTCCCCGAGCAGATGAAAGTCGATTTTCTGCAACGAATGTGGTTCGGTGTGACCATGTCCTCTAAAGAAGGGTGGGGGCTGACGGTACTCGAGGCAAACGCGTGCGGCACGCCCGTGATCGCAGCCGATGTCCCGGGCCTAAGAGACGCCGTGAAGGATGGAGTGACAGGGATTCTGACGCCTTTCGGTGACACCCCCGCGCTTGCTGATGCGATACTTGACTTGCTGCAGGACACGGAACGGCGTGAACGGCTCTCGCGGGAGGCCCTGTCCTGGGCCCGCGAGTTCAACTGGGATACTGCGGCGCAGAAGACCATTGAAGCTCTCCAGGCACATGTGAAGACTGCCCGGGCTACTTCATAAGCCGCTTGAGCAATTGGATCTGGCCCGCATGGTATACATCGTGGCAGGCAATGCCGTAGACCACTGCCTCAACCGTGGAGCTCCCGCCGGGGGCTTTGCGGGGTAGATCTTTGGCTGAGAGTCCGGCAATGGCGCGACACATGTCCCGGTGCGTCTGCTCCAGAAGGCGGAGGTCCTCCTGCCAGAGCTTCTCGGTGAGATCCGACGTGCGGGGGAACCAGTTGCTCCCCTTCAGGGGGAACGACCCCCGCTTCGCGCCGGTCA
>JADLEA010000213.1 GCA_020846365.1 Bacteroidota bacterium | reverse complement strand
GGTTTCACGGCGGGGATCGCACGGACATCACGCTTCCGGAGCCGCAGCGGCGGCTCTTGCGGGCGGTTGCTTCTCTCGGAAAACCGGTCATCCTGGTCCTCCTCAACGGGAGTGCGCTCGCACTGCCGGAAATTTCCATGGTTCCTGCCGTGGTGGAGGCATGGTATCCCGGGCAGGCCGGCGGTACGGCTCTCGCGGAAATACTCTTCGGGGATGTGAACCCGTCAGGCCGGCTGCCCGTCACCTTCTACAAGGACACTCGCGACATCCCTCCCTTCGCGGAGTACTCGATGGAAGGTCGCACGTATCGATACTTCAGAGGGGAACCTCTGTTCCCGTTCGGTCACGGTCTCAGTTACACGAGCTTCGCGTATGCCAACGCACAGGTGAGCCGGATGAGGATTCCGTCATCATCGCAAGATACGCTCTGGGTATCCGTGGATATTACGAACCGGGGAGAACGGGACGGGGAGGAGGTTGCGCAGCTTTATGTCCGCGCCCTTGAGAGCAGCGTGGCCCGACCTGTCAAGGAGCTCCGCGGATTTCAGAGGGTAAGCTTGAAGAAAGGAGAAACGTCAACGCTCCGCTTCGGCCTCCAGACAAAAGATGTTGCGTACTTTGATCCGGGGAGCCATGACTGGACGGTCGAAAAGGGGGAGTATGAAGTAGAGATCGGGGCGTCTTCCGTGGATATCAGGGAACGGACCCGTTTCCGGATCGAGTAGGCCGTCTCCGCTGCAGATGGCTTTTTAGTCCCGGAAATCTTTTATTATGTCCAACATCACACACTAGTCTTGGATAGAGGAGGGAAGGGCGATGCGCAGACGGATGGTTGTTGCAGGGATGGCACTGATGCTGGCGTTGTCAGTAAAGACGTACGCCACAGATTTCTCCACTTCGGTGCTTGCGGGATACAATGGAGGGCTCTCATTCAAGGCGACAGCAAACCTCAACCATTTCGCACAGGGGTTTCCTCTGGGGGTGGAGTTCGGGATTGGGCACTCGCGGATGGATCCCGGCCGACCGGCGGATGCGCGAAAGGTGTTCATCAACGATGCGACAAACGGCACCCCGGACGAGACGGGCTGGGCGTGGGACTTCCGGCTGGACTTCCTCTATCAGGTCCGGCTCATGGGAATGCAGAATGCACACGTCTTCGTAGGCGTGCGCCGCTCATACTTCACCGGGCATTTCAGTTTTGTCGGTGGCAATGAAATCTTCGACATCACCACGAGTCTCTGGGGCTGGGGCGCTGGTCTGAAGGCCATCTTCCCGATGGGGAGCAGAGTGGGGTTCACGCTGGCTGCCGGGTTTGATCACTATCCGGCTGGGACCATAGACGGGCACGACACGTCCTACAGTCCGAACGGCGAATCGGTGAACGGCCGCGATGGTTATGACTACAACAGCGCAGACGAAGCCATCAATCAGCCGAAATTCGAAGGCGTGTTGATGGCCGGCATCACCATTTCGTTCTGAGAGCAAGTTCGACGATTCCTTCCGGGGCCGGAGTCCACTGCTCCTGCCCCGTGAAGCCCTCCATCCGTCTTTTCATATCACGAAATTCACATTGACGTTGGCATCGTCCTGCGAACGCACGAGCGTATTGTGTTCCACGTGCACGAAGGAGTAGGAGGGAACGCTTTCCGTGAGCCACACGTTGCCGCCGATGATGCTGTGGTGTCCCACCCGCGTCGCTCCGCCGAGAATCACCGCCTGCGCGTAGATCACCACGTTGTCTTCGATCGTCGGATGTCTCTTGGAATTTGCCATCTTCTTGTCGACGCTCAAGGCACCAAGGGTCACGCCCTGATAGATCTTCACGTTGTTGCCGATGATGGTGGATTCGCCGATGACAATACCGGTGCCATGATCGATGGCGAAGGGTGTTCCAATGTTTGCACCGGGATGGATGTCTACGCCGGTCATCCTGTGCGCATACTCGGTCAGGAGGCGAGGGAAGATCGGGACGCGCAGGCGGTAGAGTTCATGCGCAAACCGGTAGATTGCGATCGCGAGGAAACCCGGATACGCAAGCATCACCTCGTCGAGACTCTCCGCCGCGGGATCGCCTTCGAGAATGGCTTCCGCATCCTTCCACAGCCGTTCGTGAATGACGGGAAGCGTCTCCACGAACGTCCTCGCGACCTTTTGCGCCTCATCGGAGGTCTCCGCAAGAAACGGCTCGAGCAGCGTGCTCAGGTCTCTCTGGAGCAACGTCAGCCGCGCGGTGATCTCTTCCACGCTGCTGAGCTCTTCCTTGCAGAAGTGAGGAAACAACAGGGCAAGGAGGTTGTCGACAAACTCTTCGGTGCTCTCCTTCAGCTGCGGTCCGAGGGCGTGTGTCTCGCGCCGCTCTTTGAGTTGTTCGGCGAAGGCGTGCAGGTTCATGCTGGATTCTCCGTAGGTACCCGTATGCTAAACAACAAATGCGCAGAGCGTAGTTCCGCTGGCAGTTCCACCGAAAAAGATGTATCTTTGAAGAACGCCGGCGACATTCCGCCTATTTTCACTACCCGATTCCCTATGACGCCTCGTATTTGCATTCTCTGCGTAGAAGATGAAGTCGAAGTTCTGGACGCGGTAGCCAAGGATCTGGCCCCGCTCGAGGACATGTTCCCGTTGTTCACTGCGCGATCCGTGGCCGAGGCGAGGGAGTGTGTGGCCCGAATCGAACAATCCAGAGATCTCCTCGGCGTCGCCCTTTGCGATCACGTCATGCCGGGTGACTCAGGCGTGGAACTCCTCGTCGAATTGTACCGCAATCCGTACACCGCAACCTGCCGTAAAGTCCTGTTGACGGGCCACGCGAGCCTGGAGGCAATGGTCCGGGCAGTCAATTACGCGAAACTTGACTACTACATCGGCAAGCCCTGGACGCAGGCAGAGCTTTCGGATGTCGTGCGGCGGCTGCTTGCCGAATTCATTCACGAGCAGACATCCGATCCTCAGCGCTACCAGGCATTCCTGGACTCCGTATGACCTCGTCCCCGGAGGAGACGGAGCGTGCGCAGCAGCATCCTGCCATCAGCGCGCTGCGTGATGCAATCGCCGGCGGCATCAGCGTGGGTTCGGTCCGGCAATACCGCGAAGGCGATCTTATCATGCGCGAAGGGGAGCCAAACGACGCGCTCACCTTCATCCTGGAAGGGAGCGTGCTTCTCCTCAAGGGACATGGATCAGGCGCAGATGTCGCCGTCGGCACTCTCGAGGCCGGCGCCTCACTGGGTCTCCTGTCGTACTATGGCGGCGGAAAGGTGTTCTTCACGGCGAGGGCAAAGACCGGCATCCTCGCCTTCCGACTCCGGAGGAACGAGTTCGACTCTCTGCCGGCCGAGCATCCCCGGCTCTTCGCACTCCTGGAATCACTGATCATCCGCGACCTCGCACATCGGTATCAGCGCATTCTCCATCTGCATTATGAGGTCGCAGCCTTGACGCGGGATCTGGAAGCCGACAGGAACCAGCTCAGGCAGACGCTGGATGAGCTGCAAAGCACAAGGAACCGGCTGATCCATCAGGAAAAGATGGCCATCCTCGGGCAGCTCGTCGCCGGCATTGCGCATGAGTTGAACAATCCCGCTTCCGCGCTTCTGCGCGGGGCGGAGACCATCGCAGGGATCCTGCCTTCGATCGTCGGCTCGGACGCCCCCGGCACAGATCTCGAGCGCACGATGTTGCTCCTCGGCCGAGACCGGAGCGCGCCGGATACGGCAGCTCTCGAGAAACGCATCGCAGAACTTGAGACGGTGTATCCGTCCGTGCGCAGAAGCCTCCTCCGCACGCTCGCACAGATCCCGGCCACACATCTTCCGCCTCTCACCAAGATACTGGAAGATTCCGAACCATCCAAACAGCGTCTCGAAGAACTTCTTCAGTGGTTCGAGATCGGCATGTTCCTGCGCAATATCGAGGTCGCCGGCAGCCGCATCGGAAGCATTGTGGCGAGTCTGAAAGGATACAGCAGACAGAGCAAAGACGAGGTCGAACAAACGGACGTCCGGAAAGGAATTCAGGACACCCTGCTCATGCTCGGTAACCGGCTGAAGAATATCACTGTCCGCCTCACGCTGGACGAGGTGCCACCGGTGTTTTGCCGGCCGGGCGAGATCAATCAGGTCTGGACGAATGTGATCCTGAACGCCTGTGACGCGATGCACGACAGGGGTGTGCTGGAAATCCGGACCGAGAAGCACGGGGCGGACTCTGTCGCGGTGCAGATCGCGGACACAGGCCCGGGCATTCCTCCCGATATCCTGCCAAAAGTTTTTGAGCCCAACTTCACGACAAAGACAGCAAGCGGTTCGTTCGGGCTCGGCCTCGGGCTGGCCATCTCCAATGAGATTGTGCGAAAACACGGTGGCTCGATATCACTTGCGAACAGAGAGGCGGGAGGAACGGTGTGTCTGGTCGTGCTGCCGGTATCCAAGGGCTCGCGGGACGCCGGTGTGGAGGTGTGAATCGGGATCGCGATAAAAAGAGCCGGTGCCGACCTTGTGTCGTTCTCAGGAGAGAGATGGAGATGGGTCGTTTGCGGATCAGCACCGGCTGGGTTTTGGGAAATTCTTGTCAGCCTCCTGCGACCGGAGAAGAGGGGCGCCTTCGTTCAACCCGGAGGTGGCGGAGCGGCACGAAGTTCGTGAACCGGTCCTTCATCTCCTGCCCGTACCCGCACACCCAGCACCCGTCAATTTCCAGCGTGCTGGTCTCACCGTGAACCATCATGGTCCCTTTACTGCCGCATTTCGGGCAATCTGCTATTCCGTTCCAGGCTCCCATCGGGACTCCCCAGTTTCTGCTTCATGGCTTCAGCCGTTTTGGCCTGACGATTGTATAGCAAATGTAGTACCAGCTCGTGTGTTGCGGAAATCGCCGGATTGGGGAGGAGTGCAGGTGCCGGTGTCACCATGAGTGTACATCTGGTCAATTTCGACCATCTCCCCCTGGCGATGCGGACAGGCAAGAGCGGTTGCGCCTTTGCTCTTTGCATTGTATGTTGTATGGTTGTGGCAACTCCAGGAATCGACGAATACTGATGGCCCCTGAATCCAGACGCGACAGCACTTCGAGAACCGCTCCCATCCGACAACCGGGAGCCGCCTGCATCCTCATTGTGGAAGATGAACAGATAGTGGCGCGCGATCTGCAGACGGGGCTCAGGGCAGGCGGCTACTTCGTCCCGACACCGTCCGGCTCTGCAGAAGAGGGGCTTCGGGACACGGAGCACTATCGCCCCGACCTGATCCTTCTGGATATCGGTCTTGGTGGGGCGGAGGACGGCATCGCCCTGGCCCACCGGATTAAGTCCCGGTGGGATATTCCGATTGTGTTCGCCACGGCCTATTCCGATGAGCCGACGCTTCAACGCGCAAAGGACGTGGGCCCGGCGGGGTACATTCTCAAGCCGTTCGACAACCGCGAGGTGAGAACGGTGGTGGAGATGGCGCTCTACAAGCACCGCCTTGACAAAGCCCTGCGCCTCAGTGAGGCGCGGTACCGGCTCTTGTTCCAGCGTTCGCCCGTGGGGATTGTGCACTTCGGGACGGACATGGCCATCACGGAGGTGAACGACCGGTTCGCGGATATCCTTGGCGCACCTGCGGACTCGCTTCTCCACATGCCCGTCAGCAGAGTATTCGACCACGCTGTCCATGGAATACTCCTTTCCGCATTGCGCGGCGAGCCCGGACGGTATTCCGGCCGGCTGCGCCGGCACATGGACAAGGGAGAAGTGACGGTGTCGATCCGCACGGCTCCTCTGCATGACGGAGTGCGAAACACCATCGGCGCCGTGGCCATCGTCGAGGACGTCACCGAGCAGTTACGGGTGGAGGAGGCCCTCATCCGCCGGATCGCGCTTGAAAACTTGATCGCGGGGGCTGCCGCCCGGCTCATCAATGCCGAGGACGGCAAGCTGGCCCGGGAGCTTCAGCACACCCTCGATGAGGTAGGGACGTTTGTGGATGCGGACCGGTGCTTTGTGGACCTCTTTGATGCATCACGCACGTCGGTGGACACAACGCACGAATGGGCCGCGCCGGGGGTTGCCGTGAAAGGCGCGACGCATCGGGGCACGCCGCTCTCGCGCTGGCGCTGGGCAATGGCCCGCCTGGATGCCGGTGAACAGATATGCCTCCACAGCGTCATGGACCTCCCTCCGGAAGCGGCCGAAGACGCGCGCTTCTGGCGGGAAGACGGAGCCCGCTCGCTCCTCCTTCTCCCCCTCGCTGCACTTCATCGCCTCTTCGGCGTTTTCGGTATTGTTGTCGAGAAACGTGAACGCTTCTGGCCGGGCGAAGATCTCCGTCTCCTCGGCCTCCTCGGAGAAGTGCTGGGCGGCGTGCTGGCACGGGACCGGTCGAACGCCGCCCTGCAGAAAAGCGAAGAGCGCTACCGGAGGATCACCGGCGAAATCACGGACTATATCTACTCCGTGCATCTGCAGAACGGACATTGGAGCGAGACTATTCACGGCCCCGGATGCACCGCCGTCACCGGCTACGCACAGGAAGACTATCATGCGGATCCGCACCTCTGGCTCAAGATGGTGGATGACCGCGATCGCCCCGGCGTGATAGAACACGTCAAACGCGTGCTGGCCGGAGAACCGGCGCCACCCATCGAACACCGCATACTCCGCAAAGACGGCAAGGTGCGCTGGGTGAAGAACACCCCTGTACTCCACTTCACGCCCGACGGCACGCTGCAATCGTACGACGGCCTCGTGCAGGACGTCACGGAGCGGGTGCTGGCGGAACACGCCCTCAAGAGCTCCGAAGAACGCTACAGGCTGCTGGTGGAGAATCTGAACGATGTCGTCTTCTCGTTGGATTGTGCCGGACGGTTCACGTATGTCAGTCACCGCATCGAAACCCTCACCGGCTACACGCCTGATGAAGTCGTCGGACAAACCTTCGAGAGCTTTGTCCACCCCGACGACCTCCCAGGGCTTGCGAAGAATTGGGAGCAGACTCTGGCGGGCAAGTTCAGCGAGTACCAGTTCCGCATCCTGACCAAGGCAGGATGCGAATTGCTCATCCGCACGTCGAGCCGCGTCCACTATGTGGACGGAAGGGTGGAATCCGCGACGGGCATCCTGACCCCCGCGGCGCAGCGCCAGAACTCCCGGCAGGGAAATCACTCCGCAAAAAAGAAAGATCCCGTACAGTGATCTCAAGGGAACCGCTGCTTCATGTGGGCATCGTCGAGGGGTACCAGACGGTGTCTGGACGGTTTGAAGGACCGTACAAGGACCCGGACGGCAACACGCTTTCCGGCAAGTTTCGCTGCATACGCGACGCGCACGGGTGGGTCCTGGAGCTGGAATCGGCATCGAGACGGTTTGCCACTCCGGAAATAGAGTGTACGCCTCTTGACGCGAACGCGAGCATCCGCCTGGAGGATGTGACCATCGGCGTCAGCTTCCATTGGGAGCGGAAGGAATCGCAGACGTTCAAGGGGGCGTTGCGGCTTCTTCACAGAGCGGGGAAGGGGATCACCGCCGTTAATATCGTGCCGCTGGAAGAGTACCTGAAGAGCGTGATCTCTTCCGAGATGAGCGCCACCGCGCCCGCCAAGCTTCTGCGCGCGCATGCCATCACCTCGCGCAGCTGGCTTGTGGCCATGCTGGAGCGTTCCCGGCATCCGGCGCCCCAGCCGCCAACGCGCGGGCCGGTCTCCAGCGAGACCGCCGAAATCGTCACGTGGTACACCCGCGAGGATCACGAAGATTTCGATGTGTGCGCCGACGATCATTGTCAACGCTACCAGGGAACGACCAGGATCATCTCCAGAGCAGCCGATGAGGCCATCCAGGCTACGCGGGGCCGCTTCCTGGTGTACAACAACGACATCTGCGATGCGCGCTTCTACAAAGCGTGCGGGGGTCGAACGGAAGAGTTCCGGAGTGCGTGGGAAGACATCGACGTGCCATACCTTCATAGCATAAGCGACACGCCTGCCGCGCTTCCACCCATCCTCACCGAAGCCGATATGCAGCGATGGCTTGATGCTCCGCCGGACGCGTACTGCAACACCAGCGACGCCGGCATCCTCCGCCAGATCCTGCCGTCGTTCGATCAGGAAACGACGGATTTCTTCCGCTGGTCGGTCACCTACACCAACGATGAACTCACGATGTTGATCCGGAAGAAATCGGGTATTGACTTCGGCGCGCTGCGTGAGCTGGTTCCGCTGCGCAGAGGCCCGTCGGGCCGTATCACCGCGCTCCGGATCGCCGGCGAAAAAAGGACGGTGACCGTCGGAAAAGAACTTGAGATCCGGCGATGGCTCTCACCGAGCCATCTCTACAGTTCAGCATTCGTCGTCACGCCGGAGCCGGGCGAGGGAGGGATCCCCCGGAGGTTCACTCTCCGCGGCGCAGGATGGGGGCACGGTGTCGGACTCTGCCAGATCGGTGCAGCGGTCATGGCGACGAAAGGGAAAACCGCCGAAGAAATCGTGCTCCATTATTTTCCGGGCGCTGCCCTCCGTACACTCTACTGAGACAACACCCATGGCGTTCGTTCTCACAATTCTCCTCACGGTCGGGCAGATTCGGTTCGCGTGGCTATCCGACCTTCACATCGGCGGCTCCACGGGGCTGGACGACACCCAGGCCGCCGTGCAGGACATCAACACCCTGAACGACATCCGCTTCGTGCTTGTCACGGGAGACATTACGGAGTCGGGAGCCACGGCAGATCTTCTCAAGGCGCGCACCGCACTGGACGCGCTGACCGTCCCGTACTACATCGTCCCCGGCAATCACGACACCAAGTGGTCCGAGTCAGGGGGGACCGCCTTCCCCTCCATCTTCGGCAGAGAACGCTTCGTCGAACGGATCGATGATTTCCTGCTGGTGGGTTTCCATCAGGGGCCGCGCATGCGCATGGCGGACGGGCATTTTGCGCCGGAGGACCTCCGATGGCTGGACACAACGCTCGCGGAGGCGCGGAGCGCGGGCATGCCTCTCCTCGTTGCCACGCACTATCCCCTGGATTCCGGCATCTCCAACTGGTACGAGGCGCTGGAACGGCTCCGGACCACCGACACGAGAATGGTCTTCGTGGGCCACGGGCATCGGAGCCGTGCACAGGAGTACGAGGGGATCCGCGCAGCCATGGGAAGGAGCGCTCTGCGCGGCCGGGATGCGCACGGCGGATATAACATCGTCACGATTGCCGGCGACAGCATTCTGATTGCCGAAAGAACCACCGGCATGACTACGGGAGCGCCGTGGTATGCAAGTCCCATCGGTCCTCTCACCTTCGGTACCGATACGGGATGGAGCCGGCCGGACACTTCCGTGAACGCGCTCTATCCCAACGTGCGTATCCGCTGGCAATACACCGCGGGCTCAACGATTCTGGCTGGCGGAGCACTTGCGGGAGACCGGTTCATCGTGGGGGACTACTCCGGCGCACTGCACGCACTGACCGTGTCTGACGGGAGCCTGGCATGGAAGGCACATTCAGGCGGACGCTTCACGGCCTCACCCGCAGCTGCATCCGGTCTCGTCGTCGCCACCTCAACCGACAGCTCCCTCCATTGTTACGATCTCACTTCAGGAAGACAGGTCTGGCGCGTGCGAACAGGCGCCCCGGTTGTTGCTGCCCCCGCAATCGCTAGCGGCATAGTCTATTCCGGAGCCGGCGATGGGATCTTCCGCGCGGTAGATCTGCGTTCCGGGACGGCAGTGTGGGAATCAAGTGGGCTTCAAGCGTTCGTGGAAGCACGACCTGCCATCACCGACGAACTGGTTGTCGTCGGTGCGTGGGATGAGACCCTCTATGCTTTCGACCGGTCATCCGGCGCGATCCGGTGGCGATGGCAGGGAGAAACGCGCGGCCGGCTTCTGTCCCCGGCGGCATGCTGGCCTGTCGTTTCCCACGGCAAAGTGTTCATCGTCGCACCGGACCGCAAAATGACCGCACTGGATGCTGCGAACGGGACGGTGGTGTGGCGAACGGCTAGACACCAGGTGCGGGAGAGCATCGGCATGGGTCTGAACGGCAGCCGCGTGTTTGTCCGCACAATGCGCGACTCGCTTATCGCGGTGAACGCCGAATCAGACGAGGGGGAAGACCTGTGGACGTTGCATGCCGGGTTCGGATATGATATCAATGCCTCGATGCCCGTGGAACACGAGGGAGTGCTCTTCTTCGGAACAATGCGCGGGGTGCTCATTGCGGTAGATGCCGGTCAGGGCACGTTGCTCTGGAAACACCGGGTGGGCCCGTCGCCTATCAATACGGTCACACCACTCACACGCCGCCAGGTGCTCTGCACTGACTTCGATGGAATGGTAACACTTGTTGAGGCAGAGCGTTGATGAGTCAATTGTCCGTTGAGAGTCTCCGGCACGAATTAACCGGGCACGGCGCCTGGACCCGGGAGCACGGACTTTTATGCTTCGAAGCGAAAGGGAAAGATGCCCTGGATCTGCTTCACAGACTCTCCACCAACGACCTTCTCTCGGGCGGAATCCCGCGGTGCAAACCAACGGTCCTGACAACAGAGAAGGGAAGGGTGGTGGACTTCGTGGAGGTGGTGGTGACGGGGGATCGTACGTTGCTGATTGTCCATGCCGGCGCTGCAGAAGAAGTCCGCAAATGGGTGGAGAGATTTACTATCCTGGAAGAAGTCGAGCTGACTCCGATAACTTACGATGCTACAATCGTTTGGTTCATCGGACCTCAATTTGAATCAAGTACTGCACGCCACCTGGAATCCTGGAGAAGTCCTCTGGGGCTGATCCCCGCATATCGGGGGATCGTCCCCGCAGAGTTCCTGGGATCCTTGCTGGCCTCGCTGGATGAAGCCGGATGCTTGGAACTCAATCGGGATGCCTTTGATTTGCTCCGAATCATGAGTTGTACGCCCTCATACCCAAACGAGCTGAACACGTCGGTGAATCCCCTGGAAGTGGGATTGAGAGACGCTATAAGTTTCACGAAGGGGTGCTATGTTGGCCAGGAGGTGGTAGCCCGCCTCGACGCCTACGAAAAGGTCCAGCGTGAATTGCTGGTGCTCCGCATCACGGGAATCCCTGACCCGGGGATGAATCCGTACCACGTGATGGCGGGTGATCGTGCTGCCGGCACGGTCACATCCATGTCGGTGCCGCGCTCCGACGGAACCACGCTGGCGCTGGCTCTTTGCCGCAAGGATGCGATCGACTCGAAGGCGACGCTGAGTGTGCGTGCCGAGGATGAAAACAGCGCATTTGCCGCACATCGCTTCGAATGGTCTGAACTACGTGCCGGAGGGACATCCTGATGGGGCTCAAGTACACCGCGGAAGAAGTGGACAGGTGGCGTGATCGCATTCACGTTCAATCGTCCCGGCGGAGCGTGACAACGAAACGGCGGGCGATCAGCTTCGTGGACCGGGTCGGGTTCTGCCTCGTGTTCGGTGCGGATGAAGACGAGCTCCCTTCGCTGTGGCGGGCTGTGCGCGGCGGGGGAGAAACGGCCGGCGGTGAATCCCGCGGTCACGCCGAATCTTCGGCGATCCTGTGGGAACTCAAGCACGTCCTTCCGTCGGAACGCTCCGTGTACTATGGGAAGCTCCTGCTCAACAGGCCGACGATGCTTTCGCTTGACATGTTGCCGTACTTCTACGCACTCAGCGGTCGCACCGGCGAGAGGGACGAGTACATCCTGGCCTCCGCGAGGGGTGAGTTGTCGGGCATGGGACGCCGTATCATGGATGCCTTCGGGCGGCGCTCGCACCTCTCGACCCGGCAGCTCAAGCAGTTGGTCCAGCGAAACGGCACGGTGAGCAGCGGCACCTTCGCCCAGGCCATGACCGAATTGCAGAGCAAGATGTTCCTTGCGAAAGGCGATGAGGAACGGAGGCCGTTTTCCTTCACCTGGTCGCCCGTCCGGGTCCTGTTCGGTCCCCAGGTTCGCAAAGCCCGGCACATTTCGGCGGCGGTGGCGCGTAAGGTGATTTTAGAGCAACATTTCAAAAACCAACTCGTCGGAACGGTTGCCGGGATCCGGCATGTCTTCCGGTGGAGCCGCCAGGATCTGTTTCAGGCGCTGGGAGATCTGCTCCGGCGCGGAGTTATCAGCAACGAAGCGAAAGCGGAAGGCGTTTCCGGAAGAGTCTACGTGTATCTTGACTAGAAAGGACATTGAAGGCATGGCACGCCTGCAGCAGAAGCCACCGAAAGCATACAAGGACATGGAGTTCCTGAACAGCCCTGACGCACGCCTGGTCCGGATGCTCGCGGAGTTTCTTGGACCGCAGCGGCGTTTCCGCCAGCACCAGATCCGGGACACGATCGTCTTCTTCGGATCCGCCCGGGTTCTTCCCAAACGGGAGGCGCTCAAACAGTACCGTGATCTGAGGAAAAAAGCATCGACGGCCAACCGGGCACCCAGAGGGCTCACGGAGGCAATGCAACGCGCGGCGGTGAGCGTGGATATGTCGCGCTACTACGAAGACACCGTTGAGCTGGCCCGCCGCCTCACACTCTGGTCCAAATCGCTGAGCATGCAACGACGCTTTGTCGTCTGCTCCGGCGGTGGACCCGGCATCATGGAGGCGGCAAACCGGGGCGCGGCACTGGCGCGAGGAAAATCCATCGGCCTGAACATCAGCCTCCCGTTCGAACAATTTGCGAATCCCTATATCACGCCCGAGCTGAGCATGGAATTCCACTACTTCTTCATGCGCAAGTTCTGGTTCGCCTACCTTGCCAAGGGATTGGTGATCATGCCCGGCGGGTTCGGGACGCTGGATGAGCTGATGGAGATGCTGACCCTTCACCAGACCCGGAAGGTGACCAAGCCGATGGCAGTGGTGATGTACGGCAAAGAATACTGGAGGAACACCCTGGACTTCGACTACATGATTGCGCGGGGAGTGATCAGCAAGAAGGACCTCGGCCTCTTCCACGTCTCGGACAGCGTGGACGAGGCATTCGCGTATCTCAAAGAGTTCCTCACACGCGCATACGTGAAGGAATGAAGGGGACTGTACGTGTTTCGTCACTCAGCCAGAGCGTTTCAGTCATCGGTTGCTCTTCTGGTTGCAAGTCCCGGCTTGACATTGGGCGGGGCATTGCGTAAAATATAGCGTGAGGGGATGATCTGGCTTCGACGTGGATGAGGATGGTCCAGATCGCGTGCCGTGCTCTCCGTGGTGCACGATAAACAACGCGGAAAACCTTAAGTGCTGACTACAACTACGCACTGGCCGCTTAACTAAACCTTAAGTGACCCGTCGCCCGGAAACCTGCCTGCCGGTTTCCGAAGCGGCGCCGACTTCAGACAGGCTAGCATGGCGATGCCCCTGGGGGCGACATGCGAATCGCGCCGCAAGCGCGTTACCCGGGGTGGTCCTGCCAAGCGCCTGTCTATCGGAGCCGGCAGGATGAAGTTCGAAAGACAGACTACGCACGTAGCGCTCCGGATGGTCTTCTCCTCGGACGCGGGTTCGACTCCCGCCATCTCCACAAAACGCTCTCGCGATCTCCCGTGAGAGCGTTCTTGTATATCGCATGCCATTTCGGCGTCAGCGATCTACCACAATCATCGACGTGGTTCCCCATGGAAGTCTCCTTTGTCAAGCTCACCGGCGCCGGCAACGATTTTGTGGGGGTGAACAACCTTGACGGGGTCCTCGGCACAACGGACCAACACACGCTTGCACGCTGCCTGTGCGACCGGCATTTCGGCATCGGGGCCGACGGTCTCCTTGTCTTGGAACGTAGCCCGATAGCCGACTTCCGCATGATGTACTACAATGCCGACGGAAGCTATGGTGGAATGTGCGGGAACGGGGGACGATGCGCCGCGCTGTACGCCCGTTCACTCGGCCTCACCCAACAGCCGATGTGTTTCGAGGCCCTGGATTACGTCTACGAAGCCGAGTTTCTGGCGGACGGGATCAATGTGCACATGAAAGATCCGGCTGACATCCGCCGCAACATACCCGTCCAACTCCCCGACGGAAAACGAACGGTCCACGCAATTGACACCGGCTCGCCTCACGTCGTGCTTTTCGTCGGTGATCTTCCGAATACCCAGGTCGTGGATGTCGGCAAACAGCTTCGGGAGCACCCACAGTTCTTGCCGAAGGGAACGAATGTGAACTTCGTGCAACGGCTCGGAGACAACTCCATCGCCATGCGGACGTACGAAAGGGGAGTCGAGGCCGAAACACTGGCCTGCGGAACGGGCTCCATCGCTTCGGCCGCCATCTCCCATCTCGAGCTGGGGATGAACTCCCCTATACGCATCCGAACCTGGAGCCGGCAATGGCTCACCGTGAGATTCAAATCCTCGGGCGATTCAATAACCGACGTATCGCTCGAAGGACCTGCAGCTATCATCTTCAGCGGCACCACAAACTACGATCCATCTGAGAAATCCCTTAGGTCCTAGCATCCTGGAAGAACATCCCACGTGGCTGAATACACATTCGTCCTGAATCCGGAGGCCGGAAAGGGTGCCGGACGCAAAGCCGGAATCCTCATGGAGAAACTCCTCCCTGGGTTCGGTAGACCATACGAGCTGGTTCGTACTGAACGGCCCGGACACGCAACCGAAATCGCCCGCGACTCCGCGAGCTCGTTTGTCGTTGCTGTCGGGGGCGATGGGACACTGAATGAAGTCGCCAACGCTCTCGTGGGCTCGCAGAAGACCATCGGCATCATTCCGGCCGGCTCGGGAAACGATTTCATCAGATCCATGGGCATTCCGAGGTCAATACCGGATGCACTTGAATTCCTCAAGGCCGGTCGCGGGCGCGTGATCGATGCAGGGAGAGTCCAGACCGGGAAGGAAATCAACGGGAGCACCCAGGATGCTCCTGAACGGTATTTCGTAAATGGCGTGGGCATAGGGTTCGATGCTTCGGTCGCCCGCCGCGTGAGTGAAATCAAACACCTGAGAGGGACGATGCTGTACCTTCTCGCAGTGCTGCAGACGCTGGGAAGATACAAATCCCCGGAGTTCCACGGGACGACGGACGATCGCGCCTGGACCTCGCGAGAACTGCTCGTCGCTGCCGGAAACGGCCGATGTGCCGGCGGGGGATTCTACCTGACACCCGAAGCCAAGGTTGATGACGGTCTGCTGGATCTCTGCATCATCGATGACGTTTCGATCCCCCGAATTCTCCGGCTTATCCCCACGGTCCTGGGGGCAAAAAAGGTTCAGGACGACCATGTAACCTACCTGAGAACAAAGAGCTTAACCCTTCGCTCCTCAGATTCATTCAATGTGCATGCCGACGGCGAGATTGTGGGGCGTGAGGTGAACAGCGTGAAGGTGGAGATAGTCCCTTCAGCCCTCTGCGTTATAGGAGGGGCACGCTGAGGTTACATGACACAGCAGCGCCGCCAAGAGGACCAGGTTATTGGAGCGAAGGGGAGTGATGTCGCGCGGGAGGGAGGGATGCGCCTGGCCGGCCCCGCATGACGGCATCCGAAGACGGGTCAATCCTGGGACAACTCCCCCGGATACGTCGGAGAGCGCTGCGGCCCTCGGAAGCCCATCGAGCCCTCCGAGAACCCTCCGACCGCGGGAACTCCTACTCCAGTCGGGAAATGACAGACGATCCTTCGGAGAACCCTCTGACCGCGGGAACGCGTACAGCCAGGCGGGAAATGACAGACGGCGAATGCTCGGAGCATCCGTCTGCTATTCGTGCGCGGCAGGCTGGGTGTTCACCGCACTATCGCCGCCTCTGTGGTTCTGCCGTAGCAACGCCTCCGTCATCTGAATCCTTGCCCTGATTCCCGGATCATTCGGAACCATCTGCTCTATCGACTTCAGGAGCTCCAGGCTCTTCACGTACTCTCCGCGCAAATCATAGATCTCCAGGAGTACTTGAAACGGGTTGAAGCGTGATCTGATATCCGCTTGTCCTGCTGCAATTGCGCGCTTCATTGAAACTTCAAGTTCGGTCGCCAGATCATCGAACCGATCCTTCCGGCCGAGGCGATTGTAGAGCACGGCAAGATCGTACTGGAGGTACGGATCCAGCGGTGCCTTCGCACTCGGGATCAGCGCTTCCATTCTTTCCAGCGCCCGGAGTGCTCCGGGCCTGTCACCCTGAGAGCCCTCGCGGTAGGTGGCCAGCATCATGAACGCCCAGCGGTAGTTTGCCATCAGCCTTCGGACGTTGTCGTCAAAGCGTACAGTCGTGTCCGCGAGGTTCCTGAACCGGTAACCGTACCGAGGAGTGGTGGAGAATCCCTCCGGTTCGTGGAAGAGGTTCGCCTCCAGGATGTCAGGGTCCAGGCCCAAATCCACGCGCCCGATACTTCGGGGCTCGAGCCTGCTGGCAAGCCCGTGGAACCAGAGGTATTCATCAAGCCCGAGTTTCGTGTCGGGGGCGCAAGTCGCGGCAAAGTAGATCGGCCGCTTCCACTGGTTGGTGTAGATGATATCACGCGTCACGATGTCCCGCGCCTGAATCGCACGCGTTCCACCGGCCTCAAAGGTGTGGCGCATGAGGAACGTGATTTTTCCGGCGTTGATGGCGGCCGTATCCGTGACGTTGTAGCGGCGAAACGCCTCGGGCGGCACCGGAAGATTCATCTGCCGCGGCTCCCAGATGACCGGCTGAATATTGTCGATCTGCCTATCCGACAGCGAGATGGGCACCGGTTTCGCTTCCGGATAGTATGCGGGACCCTTCATCTGCTTGATGTACCAGGGCGTGTTGGCGAGTTCAAGATTCACCACGCGCACATCCCGCCGGACTCCCTCAACGTCCTGGAGGTACCAGAGTGGGAACGTGTCGTTGTCGCCGTTCGTGAAGAGGATCGCGTCCTGCTCGCAGGACTGCAGCATGTTGTAGGAGTGGTCCCAGGCCACATAGTTGCCGGAGCGGTCGTGGTC
>JADLEA010000212.1 GCA_020846365.1 Bacteroidota bacterium | reverse complement strand
GCATGTATGGATCCACGGACGAAGTCTGGTTTGACGAATGGGACCACAGCGGAACGCCATGGGACAAGCCGGAGGAATACCGCCGGTTTTCACCGCATGCCTATGCCGGGAATTTCCGTACCCCCACACTGGTCATTCATGGCGCGCTGGATTTCCGCATCCCCTATACCGAAGCCATGCAGCTTTTCACGGCATTGCAGCGGCAGAACGTGCCATCCAAGTTCCTGTTCTTCCCCGACGAAAACCACTGGGTGCTGAAGCCGGCGAACAGCGAACTGTGGCACCGAACGGTGTTTGAGTGGCTTGCAACGTATCTTCAGTGAGTGCCGTTCACGAAAGAACTCTCCACATCTTGATAAGGACACCCTTCCATGCAGCAACACGGCACCGGGGCTACTCCCCTTGAACAGATCGGTCTCCGCAATCTCGGCAACGTCTATTGGAACCTGGCATCGCCCGCATTGTACGAAGAGACCGTTCGCCGGCGCGAGGGCTGGATTTCTCATCTCGGACCCCTCCTTGTCCGCACCGGACATCATACCGGCCGTTCTCCGAACGACAAGTTCATTGTGCGTGAATCCACCAGCGAGCAGAAGATCAACTGGGGGAAAGTCAATCAGCCGATGGACGAGGCCAGGTTTGCCGGTCTGTTTTCCAAACTCTGCGCATACTTCCAGGGAAGAGATGTGTTCGTGCAGAATCTGTATGCGGGCGCAGACCCGCGCTACCGGATTCCGGTGCGCGTGGTAACGGAGTATGCCTGGCACAACCTGTTCGCCCGGAATTTGCTCATCCAGCCCGACGAGGCCGTCGTTCACACGTCGCCCGACACGTGGACCATCATCGACTCCCCCCGGTTTCATGCGACCCCTGAAATCGATGCCACGCGCTCCGAGGTCTTTGTCGTCCTGAACCTCGCAAAGAAGCTGGTGATCATCGGAGGCACGAGCTACGGCGGAGAGATCAAGAAGAGCGTCTTTACCATTCTCAACTACCTGCTTCCCGACCAGGGCGTCTTTCCGATGCACTGTTCGGCCAATGTGGGGCGGGACGGCGACACCGCTCTCTTCTTCGGGCTTTCGGGCACCGGCAAGACCACCCTCTCGGCCGATCCGGAGCGAGCGCTTGTGGGCGATGACGAACACGGGTGGAGCGACAGCGGTGTCTTCAATTTCGAAGGCGGCTGTTACGCCAAAGTCGTCCGGCTCTCGCGGGAGGCGGAGCCCGACATCTATGAAACCACGCGCATGTTCGGCACGGTGCTGGAGAACGTCGTCATGGATTTCGATGACCGGAGGATCGACCTGAACGATCAATCCCTGACGGAAAACACCCGGGCCGCCTACCCGCTCTCTCACATTTCGAACATCGTACCCTCCGGGATGGCCGGCCATCCGCGGAACCTGATCATGCTGACGGCTGACGCGTTCGGCGTTCTCCCCCCGATCGCCAAACTCACCCTGGAGCAGGCAATGTATCATTTCCTTTCCGGCTACACCGCGAAGGTGGCCGGGACTGAGAAGGGCGTGACGGAGCCGCAGGCAACGTTCAGCACGTGCTTCGGCGCGCCGTTCATGCCCATGGCACCGACCGTCTATGCGAACCTGCTTGGTGAGCGGCTGGCAAAGCACAACGTGCACGCGTGGCTGGTGAACACGGGTTGGACCGGAGGTCCGTACGGAACGGGCAAACGGATCAGCATTGCGCACACGCGTGCGATCATACGCGCAGCCTTGGATGGCGATCTCGTCCGCGCCTCGACCACCGTCGATCCGTTCTTTGGCCTGCACGTGCCAACCACGGTCCCGGGCGTACCGCAGGAAGTCCTGGATCCACGGCGCACATGGCAGGATGCCCACGCCTACGACACCAAGGCCCGTGAGCTCGCAGAGCGGTTCAGAAAGAACTTCGAGCAATTCGCGTCCACTGTATCACCGGAAGTGCGCGCCGCCGGACCGAAGTCATAGACGATGAAGGCCATCGCCACAAGCCTCTTCCACCGCATTCTCCTTCCGGAGAAGCGCGGAGCCGGTCCATACCCGGCACTCGTTCTGCTCCATGGGCGCGGTGCCGACGAAGAGGACCTTCTCGGCCTCGCTTCCGTCATGGATGAACGGCTGTTCATCATCAGTGTCCGGGCGCCGTTCACGTACGAATTCGGCGGCTATACCTGGTATGACGCCGGACACGCAGGGACCCCCGATCCGCAAAAATTCCGGACAAGTTGTGATGCACTGGTTCAGTTCGTGGACGATATCCGGGCGCACTACCCCATAGACCACCGAAAGCTCTTTCTCCTCGGCTTCAGCATGGGATGCGTCATGGCATTCGGCTTCGCGCTGTCGCATCCGGGAATCGTCAGGGGTGTTTCAGCAAACAGCGGCTATGTGCCGATGGGCACGCACCTATCCCTCCGGTGGCAGGAACAATCGGAAACGGCGTATTTCATTACGCACGGGACGCTGGATCCGGTCATCCCGGTTGAGGCCGCGCGTAAAGCCCGCACATTGTTCGAGAAGTCCAACGCCCGTTTCCTGTACCGTGAATATGCTACGGGACATCAATTGACTGATGCGTGCGTGGAGGATATTGCGGGGTGGCTGCGGGGGTTGCTTGACGGGCTGTAGTCGCTGCCTGTGGGGAAGCCCCGTCGGGGCTCCCCCAGAGCAGAAGAACGTCGTTACTTCGCCGGCTCCTGTGCATCCCGTACCGCCATCGCCGTGAGATTCACGATGTCGGCGACTTCATTGCCGGGAATCAGCAGATACACGGGTTTCCGGATGCCCACCAGGATGGGTCCTACCTGTTCCGCTCCGCCCAGCTTTGCCAGAAGCTTGTAGGCAATATTCGCAGATTCCAGGTTCGGACAAATCAGGATGTTGGCGTCCGTCTTGAGCGAGCTGAACGGATAGAGCGACTCCAGGATTTCCTTGGAGACGGCCGTGTCAGCCATCATCTCACCGTCAACCATCACGTTCGGCATCCGTGCTTTCGTGAGCGCTGTCGCTCTCGCCATTTTCTCGGCTGACGGATGCTTCGTGCTGCCGAAATTGCTGAACGAGAGCATCGCTATGCGCGGTTCCACGCCATAGCTCTGCACCTTTTCTGCGACTAGACACGCAATGTCGGCCAGTTGTTCCGCGGTGGGGTCGAAATTCACTGTCGCATCCGCAATGAAACGCACGTCGCTCTTAAAGATCATCATGTACATGCCGGCGATGGTAGAGATGCCCGGACGCGATCTGATAATCTGCAAGGCGGGCCTGATGGTGCCCGGGTAATTCTCGGTCAGCCCGGCAACAAGACCGTCTGCATCTCCTTCATTCACCATCATCATGCCGAACGGAATGGGCCTATGGAGTTGTTCGCGGGCATCCGTCGGCGTAATCCCCTTCCGCTTCCGCATATCGTAGAACGAGTTCATGTACCCTTCGTACTTCGGCGAAAGCCTCGGATCGACGATTTCCGCGCCGTTGAGGTCCAGATCCAGCGTCTTGATCTTTTCCTCGATGATTGCCCGGTCGCCCAGGAGGATGGGATGGGCGATCTCCTCGTCCAGGATAATCTGGCAGGCCCGGAGAATCTTGTCTTCGTTTCCCTCCGGAAACACGATGCGTTTCGGCGCCTCCTGGGCCTTATGAATGAAGACCCGCATGATCTGTTTCGAGCGCCCGAATCGGCTTTCCAGGGAATCCCGATACGCAGCGAGGTCGGCAATGGGGTTGCGGGCAACGCCGGTTTCCATCGCCGCCTTTGCAACCGCAGGGGCTTCCCAGAGCAATACGCGTGGATCCAGCGGTTTCGGAATGATGTAGTTCCGTCCAAACTTGAATTTCGCACCGCCGTAGGCTTTGATGACCGCATCCGGCACATCCTCTTTCGCCAGCTTGGCAAGTGCCTGCGATGCCGCGAGCTTCATCTCGTCATTGATCGCGGAGGCCATGACATCCAGTGCCCCGCGGAAGATAAACGGGAAGCCGAGCACGTTGTTGACCTGGTTGGGATAGTCGGACCTGCCCGTCGCCATCACGACGTCTTTTCTCGCATCCAGCGCGTCCTCCGGAGAGATCTCGGGATCCGGGTTGGCCATGGCAAAGATGATCGGGTCGCGGGCCATGGTTTTCACCATCTCTTTGGTCAGGACCCCTTTGGCGGAAACCCCGGCAAAGACGTCGGCGCCTTTGATGGCATCAGCCAGCGTCCGGTCGGTAGTCTCCACCGCGAAGTACTCCTTGTACGGATTCATCCCCTCTTTGCGTCCTTTGTACACCACGCCCTTCGTGTCGCACAGGATGAGGTTTTCTCTTTTCACGCCGAGCGTGACGTAGAATTTGGCGCACGCTATCCCTGCGGCGCCAGCGCCGCTGAAGACCACCTTGACCTGATCGATCTTCTTGCCCACGATCTCCAGAGCGTTCATCAAACCTGCGCCGGAAATGATCGCTGTGCCGTGTTGATCGTCGTGGAACACCGGGATGTTCATGGACTTCTTCAGGGTCTCTTCGATGTAGAAACACTCCGGCGCCTTGATGTCTTCGAGGTTGATGCCTCCGAACGTCGGTTCGAGGGCTTTCACAATACGGATGATTTCGTCGGGATCGTGCGTGTTGAGTTCGATATCGAACACGTCCACATCGGCAAACCTCTTGAAGAGCACTCCCTTTCCTTCCATCACCGGCTTGCCCGCCAGCGCGCCGATATCGCCGAGACCGAGCACGGCGGTGCCGTTGCTCACGACGGCAACAAGATTTCCTTTCGCGGTATACTTGTATGCATCTGCGGGATTGGCTTCAATCTCCCGGCAAGGTTCGGCAACGCCGGGGGTGTAGGCCAACGACAGGTCGCGCTGGGTAGCGCAGGGCTTTGTCGAAACAACCTCGATCTTCCCTCTGCGCCCGAGACTGTGATAGTCGAGCGCATCCTGTTTGCGGATCATGGCCATGGGAGAAACTCCTTATGTTTGTCAGGAACAGGTAGGTACGGCGAGGATTGAATCCCCGGCAGCCGGGCAGGCGGTCGTGCCGGGAACGCAGTGGTTTCCCGCAAGATACGACAATGCAATGATTGGGTCAAATCCATGCTTGACTCGATGCAGTCGTGGGGCAATCGGATTCTGTGCGGCGTCATGCATGCGGGCGGCCTTGCTTTTCGAGGCCCTTTTACGTAAAATGGGCAAACCACTACGTTCCAATCATCTTACGTTGCGCGGTGACCACCCTCCGGACACCAGGCAGAGCGATGGCATCCTCCGGGGCCCGATCCCTTGCCTGTAGTGTCTCCACCGTCGCCGCTTACCGCACTCCAAACAGTTCCGCGCCACGATTCCCCGCACAACCACCTGACACGGAGGAGCGCATTTCATGATCGGCAGCAGCATCCGGCTCATTATCAGTGCGTTGGTGACGGTGTTCATCGCCATCTGGGCATTCGTGACGCTGCCTCTGAACAAGAATGAACGGCTTTATCACGGCATCGGCCGGTTCTGGTCCAGATTGCTGCTGCGGATTTGCGGCGTGCGCGTCGTTCTTCACGGCGCTGAGCATATCGACCGCACCCGGTCCTGTATCTACGCTTCAAACCATGCCAGCATGTTCGACATCCCTGTCGTGATCGGGGGCCTGCCCGATGACATCCGGCTTGTTTACAAGAAGGAGCTGGAACGAATCCCGGTGTTCGGATGGGGACTGAAGTACGGGAGCTACATCGGCATCGACAGAGGCCGGGGTTCCGAGGCCCGGAAGAGCCTGGAAGAAGCCGTGGAAAAGATCCGCCGGGGGGCATCGGTGCTGATGTTCGTGGAGGGCACGCGGACTGCCGATGGCAAACTCCAGCCCTTCAAGCGCGGCGCATTCAATCTCGCCGTGCGCGCCGGTGTCCCCGTCGTCCCTTTGACTATCAACGGCACATATAGTATCGTACCTAAGCACTCCCTGCGGATCCGCCCCGGAACCGTTGATCTCATTCTCTCTCCGCCCATCCTCCTCGCCGGAGAAGACGAGAAAGAGAGGGAACGGCTCCTGATGGAGCGCGTCCGCAGTGCCATTGAACAAAACTATCGACCCCAATAGGAGCATGCGGTGGCAGTCACCTTGAACGATGTCGAACATATCGCCCGGCTTGCCCGGCTTTCGTTCACCGATCAGGAAAAGCAACGGCTTGCCGGCGAACTCAACACCATCCTTGACTACATGGAACAACTGAACAGCGTCCCGACGGATCACGTTGAACCGCTGTCGCACGTCATCGACCTGCAAAGCGTGTTGCGTGACGACATCCGTGTGCCGGGGCTCTCGAGGGAGGAAGCGCTCCGGAATGCCCCCATGCACGATGAAGAGTTCTTCAGAGTGCCGAAGGTCATTGCACACCGATGAGCATGCCTTCATCACGGCACGTTGTCGCCATTATTCCCGCGCGGTATGCCTCAACACGGCTCCCGGGAAAACCACTGGCTGAGATCGCCGGCAAACCGATGATCCAGCATGTGTACGAGCGCGCATCGCGTGCCCGCACGATCGACGAAGTGATCGTCGCAACCGACGATGAACGCATTGCAAACGCGGTCCGCGCCTTCGGAGGACGCGCCGAAATGACGTCCCCGGAGATCCGGAGCGGCTCCGATCGCATCGGCGTTGTTGCGCGAGGCCTCCCGTCTGCGGAACTGGTGGTGAATATTCAGGGGGACGAACCCCTCATCCCACCCGCAATGATCGACGAGGCCGTTCAACCGCTGCTCCACAACCCCGCGATCGAAGTCGGTACCCTCGTCGGACGCATCACCACTCCCGAGGAATACCTGGATCCCAATACGGTGAAAGTCACGCTCGACCGGTCTGGACGCTGCATGTACTTCTCCCGTTCCCCGATTCCCTTCGGGCGGGATATCAGCGTCGAGAACCTGCTTCGGAACTGCCCCGTCTACCGCCACATCGGTCTCTACGTCTACCGAACTGCCTTTCTGTTGGGATTCACGGCCATGGAACAGACTCCCCTGGAACGCGCGGAAAAACTTGAACAACTCCGTGTCCTCGAATACGGCGTTGCCATGTATGCCGTTCTCACAGCACATCACAGCATTGCCGTTGACACCCCGGCCGATCTCGAACGGGTGCGAACCCTTGCAGAGGTCAGATCATGAGCGGACAATTCCAGAAGTCGTTCTTCGGCCAGATCCGGACGCTCTTTCTCCGCGGGATAGGCGTTCTCATACCCGTGGGCCTTACCTACTGGTTCTTCGAAGCCCTTCTCAACGCGGTGGACGGTATTCTGCGCCCCCACCTCGAACGGTGGATCGGTCACCAGGTCCCCGGCCTCGGATTCCTGAGCATGATCGTGCTCATTCTCCTGGTCGGTCTGCTGACACGGAACCTGATCGGACGCCTCTTCCTTGGATGGTTTGAGAATCTGCTCACGACAATCCCCTTTGTGCGCTCCGTGTATTCGGCCATCAAGGAACTCGTGGGAGCATTCGCGATAGGCGACAAGAGCAAAACATTCCGCCAGGTCATCATGACGGAGTACCCGCGTCCCGGACTCTACTGCATCGGCTTCGTGACAAATGAAATGCCCTTCCGCAGCGCCGAGGGAATCTCCAAAGACTTTCTCAACGTGTATATTCCCAATCCTCCGAATCCCACATCGGGGTTTCTGGTCCTCATTCCGAAGGATGAGGCGATCAAGCTTGACCTCAGCATCGAGGAGGGGCTCAAACTCGTGCTCTCCGGCGGTATCGTAGTCCCTGATGTGCTCACGGGGAGCAGATTAGTTTCCGACGAAAGGACCCGCCCGTGAAACGGCAGCGCCAGGTGAAATACATCTTTGTAACCGGGGGAGTGGTTTCCTCTCTGGGCAAGGGCATCAGCTCGGCATCCATCGGACTCCTGCTGAAGTCCCGCGGGCTCCGGGTTACCATTCAGAAATTCGATCCCTACCTGAATGTGGATCCCGGCACGATGAACCCGTTTCAGCACGGCGAGGTGTATGTCACCGACGATGGAGCGGAAACAGATCTCGACCTCGGACACTATGAGCGGTATCTGGATATCACGACGACCCGGAAGAACAATTCCACGACCGGCCAGATCTACCACGAAGTGATTTCAAAAGAACGGCGGGGCGATTATCTGGGCGCCACCGTGCAGGTCATCCCCCATATCACCGATGAGATCAAACGCCGCTTTGAGGCGTTAGGAGAAACCGGGGATTACGATGTGGTGATCACCGAAGTGGGCGGGACCGTCGGCGATATCGAAAGCCAGCCGTTTCTGGAGGCGATGCGTCAATTCATGTACCGGCTCGGTCACGAGAATGCCATGGCCATTCATGTGACGCTTGTTCCGTATATCACCTCCGCGGGCGAGATCAAGACCAAACCCACGCAACACAGCGTCAAGGCACTGCTGGAACTGGGCATCCAGCCGGACATGCTGATCTGCCGTTCCGACCGGCCACTCTCCAAAGACGTCCGCGAAAAGATTGCGTTGTTCACAAACGTGGATGCCGACTCCGTCATCGACGGCCGTGATGCCTCCACGATCTATGAAGTCCCTCTGATCTTCGCCGAGCAGGAAGTCGATGAAATCGTGCTGGAAAAGCTGGACCTGACCTGTCCGCGGCCAAACCTGCGCGAATGGAAGAGGTTCGTGGACCGGGTGAAGCAGCCCGCGGGACAGGTGCGTATTGCCATTTGCGGCAAGTACACCGAACATAAGGATGCCTACAAGAGCATTGTTGAGGCGTTTGTCCATGCAGGCGCGGCAAACAATGTCGGCGTCGACCTCGTGTGGGTGCGGGCAGAAGACGTGGACCGGGACGGCGCGGAGAAACACCTGCAAGGCATTGCCGGCCTGCTTGTTGCGCCGGGCTTCGGTGAACGGGGCATCGAGGGGAAGATCAAGGCCATCGAGTATGTGCGCACGCAGGGAATCCCCTTCCTGGGCATATGCCTTGGCCTGCAATGCGCCGTTATTGAATTCGCCCGTCATGTGTGCGGGCTCGAGCAGGCGAACAGCACGGAGTTCCGCCAGACCCCGCAGAACGTCATCGATATGATGATCGAACAGAAGAAGGTGAAGGAGTACGGCGGAACCATGCGTCTCGGCGCGTTTCCCTGCCGCCTCGAGCGGGGAACCAAAGCCCACCGGGCATACAAGTCCGAAGCCATTCACGAACGCCACCGCCACCGTTATGAAGTGAACGACGCTTTCATCGAGGTCCTCCGGGCAGGCGGATTGATCCTGAGCGGGATCTGTCCTGACAACGGGCTTGTGGAAATGATCGAGCTCAAGGACCATCCCTGGTTCGTCGGATGCCAGTTCCATCCCGAACTCAAATCCCGCGCGACCAACGCACACCCGCTCTTCCGTGAATTTGTCCGCGCCTCCGTGGAACACGCCGGGAAACATCCCTGACCCCCGGCCCGTAAGGACTGACTATGTCTTTGCTGCTACGCCCCGGATACTTCTTCACGCTGATGTTCTCCTCTGCTCTCGTGGGGGCAGGACTTGTCCCCGTCATAGCGCCCGGACTCTTCAATCTCCCGTTTCTTGCGGCAGGAACCATCCTGTGTGCGGGCCTGGTGTGCGGAGTGGGACTGGTCTTGCGTTGGCCCACGGTGCGCCCGATGACCCTGACCTATCTGGGGCTTCTCCTGCTGCTCAGCACCGGATCCATATTCCTGCACCGCGCCCAGATCGCAGTGAGCTGGATGGTCCTTGGTTGTGTGTACCTGATCCTGCTCATCATCTTCCTCACGTCACGTATGATCCGGAGATATCTGGACGCTCAGTGACCTGACGGTCCCACCCGCCGGATCGCCGCAAGAGCCGGAGGCCGGGGACGAACGCAGGGAGGACGTCACCACGACCTTTACATTGGCGCAAGAAAGCCGTATACTCTCCCGAACGACCTCGAGTTTCTCTCCATCCGACAATGAGGACTGCGATGTCCATCCATGAACCCCCTATTTCCCGCCGCGATGCGTTGAGAGGTATCGGCGCACTCGCGATGGGAACCGTCGTCGCACCAGCAATGGTGAGTGACGAAGCAATCTCAGCGGCCGCTGCACAGCAGGCGACCAGGCCTTTCACCAACAAACCGGTCACCTGTATCATTCTGGGAGCAGGCAGCAGCGGCAACACGTATGCAGCATGGTCCAAGGAATTCCCGGAGCAGATGCGCGTGGTGGGGGTCGCGGAACCAATTCCCTCCCGGCAGGAGCGGTTCGCAGGGATGTATGATATCCCTGCGGCTCATCGCTTCCCCAGCTGGGATGATGCCCTCGCCGTTCCAAAATTCGCCGATGCCATACTGATCACCACTCCGGACCAGCTTCACCACGGGCCCGCGATGCGCGGGCTCGAGCTGGGCTACGACATCCTTCTGGAAAAGCCCATTGCCACCACGTGGCAGCATTGCTCTGAAATTCTGGCTCAGCACGCACGCTATCCCCGCATCGTTGCAGTGTGTCACGTCCTGCGCTACACGGCGTATTTCCGAAAACTCCACGAGGTGGTCGCATCCGGGGTCCTGGGAGAGGTGGTCAGCATCGAACACCTCGAGCCCGTGGGGTACTGGCACCAGGGGCACAGTTTCGTGCGCGGCAATTGGCGGAACGTTGCCACTTCCTGCCCGATGATCCTTGCCAAATCCTGTCACGATCTGGACATCATTCGCTGGTTGATGGATGAACCATGTCTCTCGGTTGCATCCTATGGCTCGCTCAAGCACTTCAGGAAGGAAAATGCTCCTCCCGGGTCCACACCGCGCTGCACCGATGGGTGCGCCATAGAGAAGGATTGCCCGTATTCTGCGCTGAAGCTCTATATGGACATGAAGAACACCGGCTGGCCCGTGTCCGTGATTACGGAGGACGTTTCGGAAGCAGGCAGACTCAAAGCACTGCGTGAAGGACCGTACGGACGGTGCGTGTACCACTGCGATAACGATGTCGTCGACCACCAGGTCCTGGCGATGGAATTCGGCAAGGAACGCACTGCGTCGTTTACCATGGCGGCCTTCACTACCGGATCCCGCCGTACACGCGTCATGGGCACCATGGGCGAAGTTATGGGCGATACGCGGTACATCACCGTGGAAAACTTCCGTAATCGCAAGAAAGAAACCATCGACACGAAGCTTGCCGAGACAGGCATCTCGAGCGGGCATGGTGGCGGAGACTACGGACTGATGCAAGCATTCATCAAAGCCATTCAGCATCAGGACGCGTCCCTGATTGCTTCCTCTCTCGAGGTATCCATGGAGAGCCATAAGATCGGGTTTGAGGCCGAACGGAGTCGGCTTGAGCGGCGCATCGTGACCCTGTAGCGACCGCTGCACTTTTCACAACCGGGGACATGTGTGTCTTCGTTCTGGTCATTCCGGGGGAAAAGTGGAAGGATGATGCGGAGACGAAGCCACTCCACCATACATACACTGACTTCCATCGAGGGACACCATGGCAAAAGGAGCGAAACGCACCACGCACCGTAGCGTATCCGGGTCGAAGCTGTATGCCGTACGCGACGCCAAAGGACGCTTTGTCGACATTCAAACGTACAAACGTGCACACGGCCAGGACCTGAAGCGTAAGTCCAAGAAGGAATCCGGGAAGTAACAATGGGCCAGGAAGAAGCTCCGCCCATCGGCATCGTTGCGTGGGCCGATCTGACCATCCCCAATGCCGAGGCGGTCCGGGATTTCTACAAAGCCGTGGTAGGGTGGGATCCCGTTCCCGTCCCGATGGGCTCGTATGAGGACTATCAGATGAACGCGGCGGGCACGGATCAGCCCGTCGCGGGAATCTGTCATACGCGTGGCGTGAACGCCGATCTTCCGCCGCAATGGCTGCTCTATGTGACGGTAACGGATATGGATGCAAGCATCGCGGCGTGCAACGGCAAGGGAGGGAGCGTCATCGCCGGTCCCCGGGGCATGGGTGCCTATGGACGCTTCTGCGTCATTCGCGATCCTGCGGGTGCGGTGATCGCGCTCCTGGAAGCTCCGCCCCCTTCCCCGAAGCCCGACGCCAAGGGCAGTTGACCCCATGGGCGACTCCCTCCTGCTGATTGCCGGGATTCTGATGGTGCTCGTCGGCGTCGCGGGCATCATCGTCCCGGGTCTGCCCGGTGTGGTGCTCGTGTACCTGGGTCTGTTCTTCGTGGCCTGGAGCGACGGCTTCGCCCGCGTGGGGTGGATTACGCTCACCCTGCTTCTGCTTCTCGGCGCCGTTGCATGGGTGATCGATATGTTCACCACCGTGTACGGGGCCCGGCGTATCGGCGCCAGCAGATGGGCGGCTCTCGGAGCCAGCATCGGGATGTTCATCGGGTTGTGGTTCGGCCTCCCCGGTATTGTCTTCGGCCCTTTCATCGGCGCCCTCGGGGTTGAACTCCTTGTCCGAAAAGACCTCGTTGAGGCGGGAAAAGCCGGGCTTGGTACATGGCTCGGACTTCTGGTCGGCACGGCATTAAAACTCGCGCTCATCTTCTCGATGATCGGCATCTTCCTTATCGCGTACATCTTTTAGAGTTCAACGCCTGATGTTCCGCCGCCATTCGTCCCCCGTGAAACCGTCCTTCGCTCCGTCACCTAAACCGAATTCTTGAGGACTCCTATGGCTCATTTCCCCCTGCGCGTAACGCTGAGCCTCTGCATGCTCGCCTCTTTCCCCCTGTTCGGAGAACCTTCCATGGACTACACCGTCACCTCGCCCGACAAGCAGACTCTCATTACGATTCACGTCGGCGATCAGATCACCTATGAGATATCTCACAACGGCAAGCCGCTGATCACGCCTTCGCACATTGCACTGGAAGCGGAGAAGGGCAGAATCCCCGCAATGTCGGCTACGGTGCACAAGACTGCAACACGGTCCGTCCATGAAACCGTCCCCCGGGTCGTGTGGCAGAAAAGCAAGACGGTCCTCGAGCACTTCAACGAGCGCACGCTGGAATTCAGCGACGGGACTCGTCTCGTCTTCCGCGCGTTCAACGAGGGTGTCGCGTATCGGTGGGAAACCCGGCAGACGAACCGTTTACGCATCCTGAGTGAAACCGTGGAGATCAATGTTGCGGGAGCACCCTGGGTGTATTTCCCGGAAGAGGAACGATTTTTCTCGCACAACGAGCGTTTGTATAAGTACGAGGCACTTGCTGGCATCTCCCGGACGCGGTTTTGCAGCACCCCGGCCCTTATCGACACCCGAGCCGGAACGCTGATGCTTGTCACCGAATCCGATCTCGTGGATTATCCAGGGCTCTGGCTTACAGGCACAGGCGGTAACGGGCTCCGCGGTCTGTTCCCTGCATACGTTCTCACGGACAGCATGCGCAACGATCGGGATGTAGAGCCCATCACGCGAGCCGAGTACATTGCCGACACCAAGGGTTCTCGGTCGTTCCCCTGGCGCATCCTTGCACTTGCCGATCGCGATGCCGACCTGATCGCCAATGAGCTGGTGTTCCTGCTCTCACAACCCAGTCAGCTGTCCGACGTGTCGTGGATCAAACCGGGAAAAGTTGCGTGGGACTGGTGGAATGCCAACAACGTGTACGGTGTCGATTTCAAAGCCGGCATCAATACCGAGACGTACAAGTACTTCATCGACTTCGCCGGCACGCACGGTCTTGAGTATGTCATCCTGGATGAAGGATGGTATAAACTTGGAGACCTTCTGGCGGTGGACCCGGCCATCGACATCCCCGCGCTGGTGGCACATGCGCAGCGCAAAAACGTCGGCATCATTCTCTGGGTAGTCTGGAAGACCCTTCTCGACCAGCTCACCCCTGCCCTGGATCAATTTGCGGCCTGGGGCATTAAAGGCATCAAGGTGGATTTCATGCAGCGGGACGATCAATGGATGGTGAACTATTACTGGGACATCGCCCGCGAAGCCGCAAAGCGAAAGATGCTGGTGGACTTCCACGGAGCGCATAAACCCGCCGGACTCAACCGAGCGTATCCCAATGTCCTCACCAGCGAAGGGGTCCACGGATTGGAGAATTCCAAGTGGTCCACCAACGTGACTCCCCGACACTGTGTAACCCTGCCCTTCACGCGTATGGTGGCCGGCCCGATGGATTTCACGCCTGGCGCCATGCTGAACCTTCCGGAATCTTCCTTCAAACCCATGTTCACGACCCCGGCAAGCATGGGAACTCGCTGTCAACAACTGGCAATGTATGTCATCTACGAAAGCCCGCTGCAGATGCTGTCGGACAGTCCGACGCACTACCTGCGTGAGCCGGAATGCATGCAGTTCCTCTCCACGGTTCCCGCGGTCTGGGAACACACCATACCATTGGACGGAAAGGTCTCTGAGTACATCCTCGTTGCGAGAAAGTCGGGCCCGGTGTGGTATGTGGGAGCGATGACGAACGAGACCGGGCGCACCCTGACGCTCGACTTGTCCTTCCTCGGACCCGGTTCGTTTTCGGCGGATATCTGGCAGGATGGACTCAATGCGCACCGTCACGGCAATGACTTCCGCCGCTCAAGCATCAGCGTTACCCAATACACCAGACTGGAGGTTCCGCTCGCACCCGGAGGAGGGTGGGTGGCGCGCATACGTCCATAAACCCGCGTGACCGGCGATGGTTCTCATATTCCCGACCGCGGCAACCAATCCGGGTGTGCGGGAACTATCAACGCCTGACGTCCGTTCCGATTAACCACTCCCTGAGTGAATGAAAGGAGACGTCAGCGTGCCAAACTCCATT
>JADLEA010000211.1 GCA_020846365.1 Bacteroidota bacterium | reverse complement strand
TGTGAAATCATACAACGCGCTCGCATCGCTCAGGGCCACCGAATCCCGGCTCATGACCGCCAGGTGATTCCGGTGCCTGACAACGATCCGGTAGAAGCCGGCTCCGATCCCTGAGAATCCCACCGGGCTGGTGCCGTCCAGATCCACGATTGCGCCGGTCTTCGTAATGAAAGCCGCACGACGGCCTACCGTCGAAGCTGAATCGGTTCCCATCCGCAACTCCACCATCACCCAGTCCACCACTCCCTCCGGCACCGCACTCACGGTATCAATTCCCGCGTAGTTCCACGGTGCACCGCCGTATGGGTGTGCTTTGGGCACCAGAGCCGATCCCCGCAACGCCGCCGACATCGTATCGCCCGCCACCACGTACGGACCCTGCAAGAGTGCCTTCACGTTCGCGACCACGTTTGCGGCTACCGGAGCTTCCTGCAACATGAAGACCGAGAAGGCATATGCCCTGTATTGCGTGGAAGGATTTGCGGCCTCTGCCCGGATCTTGATTGTCCCGTCTTCTCCCGGTTGAATGCCGGTCCAGCGTGCGACATACCCCTCCGTCGAATTATCACCGGTGTTGAAAATCGCCTGCTCAGGGCTCGGTGATGTCACGCCAGCGGTGCTTGCATTCGTGAATGCGGTTGCCCCGCTCAGCGTGAACTTGGAGAGCCGGTTTGTGTACGTCGGATCGTTGCGAACGGCCGTGGTGGCAAAGGTGTACTCCTTGGTCGGATCCAGACCAGTAAGCGTGAGGTCAACCCACCACGGGTTGGAACCATAGTAGACGACGCCACCGATATCCATCAGCCCGCAGAAGGTCGTGTGTGCGTCCGTCCCCGCGTCCGGGTTGTCCCCTCCCGTTGTGGCGTCCGGTTGCCAGTTCACTCCGCCACTCTGGGTGAATGTCGCCGTCACTCCTGTTGAGCTGCTGTCGCTTTGCTTCCGCAACAGTCCCGTCGTGGGACCAGGGGTCCCGCTGCCGATCGTGATCCGGTTCACGTTCTTTCCGATGTACTGGTCAGACGCGCGATAGACCACGTCGTTGTATGCGGTCCAGCCCGGGGAGGCCTGAATCGCGGCTGTGTAGTTCTGCCCTGCCACATCACCCGCAACATCACTGTACACGCGACTTGAGGGGGTGAAGGCATAGCCCGACTTGGTTGGAGTTACCGTGCCGGACCAACCCGCGTTCACATCCAGTGAGTAATTGCCCGAGCCGTCGGCAGTGGCGGTCTTTGGCGTCTCATCTGTATAGCTCAGCGTCGCGCCACCCACACCGGCATTCCCCGAGATTGTGTACGGTGCGTCCGGTGCATAGAACGGGTAGAAAAGCACGGTATCTACCTGATTGCCATTAATCAGCGTCGTATCTGCCCGGTCCCAGATCCTCGCGCGTATTCCGCTCTTCGTGTATGCGCCGAAGTCGTTGTACCGCGCATCCACGGGAATCGAACTCGTGAACGAGACCTCGTCCAGCGGATCCCTGAAGCTCAGCGAGATCGCATGGCCGCCTCCGGCGATGTCCTGTCCCGTGATCGTGTTCTTGTTTGACGCCGACCCGCCAATTGTCACCTGGTCTGCCGTCCCTGCTGCATGCTCCGTGGTCACGAGAACGCCTACCGCTCCTCCGGTGATCGTGTTGCGCAGGACCTGCGCGTCAACGCCGTCATGCAGCTCTATCCCCCACCGGTATCCCGTGACGGTGTTCTCCAGGATACTGTCTCCAATCCCCTGGATGTACATCCCTTTGTTGTTGATGCGCGTAGCCGACGTGAGGATGTTGTTCCGGATCGTCCGGCTCTTTGTCGGGTTCAGTTCGCCGAAGCGCACGACGATACCGCTCGCGCGTTCCGGTTCGATCACCGGATCCGGATAGTCCAGGTCTGTCAACGTATTGCCTGCAATCGTCCCCCATGCACCTGTATTGAACCAGATGCCACGCTGCCCGCCCGCGTACGGCCCATTCCCCGTCAGAATGTTGTTGCTCACGGTGGCCTGCGGGAAGACTGCCGGAAGGTTCCCCGTCTGATCGGTAGCGTTGATCATGATATACAGCCGGTTGATCTCCTGCAGCGTGTTCCCGTCGATGAGGGCGACGGCGCCGCTTCCTCGCACGTGGATGCCCCGTCCATTATACATGCGATCCGGATCCCACGTGCTCCCGGGATCGGCAGGCATGATGTTCTTGACAGTGCACCCGGTGATCGTGACATTGCACGCCTCGGCGAGGATGCCGCTGTACCCTACCATCTGGGCGATCGCCGGTCCGCGCGATTTTCCGTCGATGGTGAAATCCCTGATGCGCACATTAATCGGACTGGACGTGCCTGCATGGACAATTGCCCGCTCTTTCACAAAGTTGGTCAGCGTATAGTCATACGCAGTGTTCGTCGCAAAATCCGCCGGCGCCTCATTGGTGGTCGTAGCTGCGCCTGATCCAAGCAGCACGAGCGACTTGGTGATGTTCACCGCCTCCACGTACGTTCCGACAAGGACCTCAACCGTATCGGCGCTTCCGGCGGTCGTCACACCCTTCTGAATCGTCCGGAAGGGGTTTCCGATCGACCCATCACCGGTCGCATCGCTGCCGGAGACACTCACATAGTACTTCGCCGT
>JADLEA010000210.1 GCA_020846365.1 Bacteroidota bacterium | reverse complement strand
CGGTCGGAGAGCATCGGGGCGGATACGATCCGTTCTCCTTCGACATCACCGATGCGCTGAACCCGAAAGGTCAACAGGAAATCCTTGTCGGGGTGTTTGATCCCAGCGATGCAGGCCAGCAGCCGCGCGGAAAACAGGTGCACAAGCCAGGGGGCATCTGGTATACTCCCTGCACCGGTATCTGGCAAACCGTCTGGTGCGAGCCGGTTCCCGCAACCGCCATCACGCAAATCGCAGTTGTTCCGGCCGCCGATCTCAAGAGCTTCGGCGTGACCGTCGATGCCTCTACGAATGATGCAGACATCTGCCGCGTCACGGTGTTGGACGGAAAGAAACGCGTGGGGCAGGCGGCCGGCCGGCCGGGGACACGGATCGATATTCCCGTGCCCACGGCAAAGCTCTGGTCTCCTGAGTCGCCATTCCTGTACGACATCCAAATCTCCCTCTTGAAAGGAAAGAAACAACTAGATCACATCGCAAGCTACGCCGGCATGCGAAGCGTCTCACTCGTGCGGGACGGACGCGGTGTGCTTCGGCTTGCTCTCAACGGAGAGCCCTGTTTCCAGGTGGGACCGCTTGACCAGGGATTCTGGCCGGACGGGATCTACACGGCACCGACCGATGCGGCGCTTCGCTACGACATCGAGATCACCAAGAAGCTCGGCTTCAACATGACGCGGAAACACGTCAAAGTCGAACCAGCCCGCTGGTACTACTGGGCTGACCGGCTCGGGCTGCTCGTCTGGCAGGACATGCCCAGCGCAAACAACAAGACCCCCGAATCCCAAAAGCAGTTTGAAACCGAGCTTGAACGGCTGATCCTCGCACACCGGCATCATCCATCCATCATCATGTGGGTGGTCTTCAATGAAGGATGGGGGCAATATGACACCGAGCGTCTCTCGGCCTGGGTCAAGCAGCTCGATCCGACCCGGCTGGTGAACAATGCAAGCGGGTGGACAGACAGGAAAGCGGGGGATGTGCTGGATATCCACAATTACCCCGAGCCGCGTTCTCCCGAACCGGAAACGGCGCGCGCAATCGTCCTTGGCGAATTCGGCGGGCTGGGGCTTGCGCTCCCCGGACATACCTGGCAGAAGGAACACTGGGGATACAAGGGAATGCCCGATGCGGAATCGCTCGGAAAGACGTATGAGGAATGCCTCGGGACCGTGTATGCGCTTCGGGAGAAGACGGGTTTGAGTGCAGCCATCTACACGCAGATCACCGACGTTGAGGTCGAATGCAACGGACTCCTGACCTCCGACAGAAAGATCGTCAAGGTGCCTGTCGAACAGATTGCCCGGGCCAATACGGGTATGTCACGCCTTGAGAAGACCCCGGGTCATGCCTCCGTCGTACCGGTCATCCTCTCCAGGAAGCGATCGACGGCGGAAGGATCGAACCGCGCACCTCTTGTCGAGAGTCCGCTGCGGAAGCTCCCGATAGGGCAGATCGATCCGCAAGGGTGGCTCCGGAAGATGCTCGAACTCGAGAAAGACGGAATGATCGGGAATCTCGCCGAGATCTCCCCCTGGCTGGACAAGTCGACAAGCGCGTGGGCGAGCGTCGAAGGGAAGGGCTCCCGTGGCTGGGAAGAACTTCCGTACTGGCTGAAGGGATACGGTGATCTTGGGTACATCCTTAACGACGCGGCGATGCAGAAAGAGGCGCGTTTCTGGATCGACGCCACGCTTGGATCGCAGCGCGAAGACGGATGGTTCGGTCCGCGGGATCTCCTGACCTCTCTGGACGGAATGCCGGACCTCTGGCCCCACATGGTTATGCTGAACGTCCTGCAGTCGTTCTATGAATACACCCGGGACCCCCGGGTCGTCCCGTTCATGACGCGCTATTTTGCCTGGCAGGACAAACTTCCTGCGGAGGCGTTTGGCGCTGGATACTGGCCCAAAATGAGAATGGGGGACAATATCGAAAGCGTCCTCTGGCTCTATAATAGAACGGGAGAAACATGGCTGCTGCAGCTTGCCGGGAAGATGCACGCGAACATGGCGCGATGGGATACGAGCGTGGTCAACTGGCACAACGTTAACATCGCCCAGGGATTCCGTGCTCCTGCGATGTACTATCCGGCGGCAGGGGACTTTGCTCTGTACCGGGCGGCCGAACGAAACTACCGGACGGTTATGCAGGAATACGGGCAATTCCCGGGCGGGGGATTCGCCGCGGACGAGAATGCCAGACCCGGGTTCTTCGATCCGCGTCAGGGATTCGAAACCTGCGGCATCGTGGAATTCATGCACAGTTTCCAGATGCTTACACGCACAGGCGGGGAAACCATCTGGTCCGATCGTTGTGAGGAACTCGCATTCAACAGTCTGCCTGCGGCGATGACCGCCGATCAGAAAGCGCTACACTACCTGACGTGCGCAAATCAGGTCCAGCTCGACAAGGGCACCAAAGCGCCCGGCATTGAGAATGGCGGCACCATGTTTTCGTACAGCCCCTACCAGACATATCGTTGCTGCCAGCACAATGTCAGCCACGGCTGGCCATACTATGCAGAGGAACTCTGGCTTGGGACGTGGGATGACGGATTGTGCGCCTCGCTGTACGCTCCGTCGACCGTGAAGACCACCGTGGGCAATGGCGTGGAAGTGACGATTCGCGAAGAGACCGGGTATCCCTTCGATGGAAAAATCAATTTCACGTTTGGCGTGGGTCGCCCTGCGACATTCCCGCTCTACCTTCGCATTCCAGGATGGTGTAAGGAAGCTGCGGTGAGCATCAATGGCGCCTCTGTTCCCGTCCACGCGGTCGCGGGATCATTTGTGAAACTGGAGAGAAACTGGTCTACTGGCGACTCCGTATCTCTCGTTCTCCAGATGCCTCTGCAGGTGAAGCGCTGGAAAAAGAACAACAATGCGGTGTCCATCTCCCGTGGCCCGGTGTACTTCTCCCTCAACATCGGTGAGCGCTGGGAGCGATATGGGAAGGAAGGGAAGTGGCCGGAGTGGGAGGTGTTTCCCACCTCGCCCTGGAACTATGGCCTTGTCATGGACACACTTGACCCTGCGAGTTCCTTCAGTGTGGT
>JADLEA010000209.1 GCA_020846365.1 Bacteroidota bacterium | reverse complement strand
TCGAGAGATCCGGGAGGATGGAGCCGAGCATGGCCGCGATGATGCCGTAGACAAAAATGGCGAGGATTGCTGCGGTGATGAGCATAGTCTGAGATGCTACCAGATCCGGGTGTGGGATGGGGGTGTGGAAGGAGTATGAGTAGATTGCCCACTTCAACGAATGCTGCCGCACAACGCTGTGCGAGAACAGTGGGCTTATGTAGGCAGCGTGTTACTTCTAGTTTCCAGCCGAGTCCGAAGCTCCTTGGTCATTGGCAGCCATTCCTCTGATATACCGTTCTGGATCAGAAATTGACGAATTT
Organism: Bacteroidota bacterium; assembly: GCA_020846365.1. Taxonomy (GTDB): domain Bacteria; phylum Bacteroidota; class Ignavibacteria; order UBA10030; family UBA6906; genus JAGDMK01. The sequence goes on along the minus strand of JADLEA010000209.1, from coordinate 2,330 downwards.
CAAGCATGCTGTACTGCATTCGGTATTGAATTTCTCTGGAGGTAGCGGTAATCCAGAGCTGCCTTACAAGCTCCTCGTCCAACAACATATCAGCCACTTCTTCACGAGTGATCATGTCGAGGCCCTCACGCCGAATCCGGACGAGCAACGCAAGCAAAAGGCGAGCATTGCGATATATTACAGCATCCTGTTCGCCCTGGCGCAGTAGTTCAATCAATGCCTGCCTGAGGTTAGACTTCCTCACCGGGGAATCGGGGTGAAACAGGCAATACTTGAAGGCTTCAAGACGGCCCCGTTCGTTGAGTTGCCGGACGCTGCCGTCCTGGCGCAGGAAATCAATAGTCTGTTCGCTAACCGAAACGGACACAAGCCTTACAAGCTCTTTCCTCAGTTGCACCTGCATCTCGACCGCACGCTCATCGTTCAACGGCCCGCCATCGGCTGCCCAAGTTAATTAATGCCCAGGGGGCCAGAAGCCGAAGGAGTTCAGCATGCGTGTTTGTGTCAGCATTGGAAACCAACCTGAGAAGAAGTGCTTTCTCGAGTTTTCGTTGATCCTGATCCCCTGGGTTAGTCCGAAAGGGTATCCAGCGCAAGACTTGGTTATACAACATCTGAAATCTAGTCGGAGTGAACTTTCCCGGAATGGCTAAGAATTGGCCGATCATCTCCAACAGCTTTCCTGCCTGCCCAGTGGTGGAGTCGTGCTCGGGGATTGACCCCACATCACTCGCCTCTTCCAAGAGTTTTTGCCTCATTGCGAGAGCGGCACGGAACAACTCCACTTCAACGTCCTCCAGGCTCACGCCACGACTCCTGGTTTGAGACTTGGTCCAGTCGGACAAAGGTGAAGCCCGGCAAGTCCAACAATTCCCGCAAGGAGAGTAAAAGGCGGGGCAGCAAGTCCGGCGCACATCGATCTAAGTCGTCAATCAGTACGACAATTCGGCGGTCTCCGAGTTTGTCTCGAATTGCACGGATCTGGGGTCCATCGACCCAAAGCCAGCGGCCCACAACGCCAAAAGTTGTACTGTAAGCCTTGCCTTTCCCAAAGTAGTCTGCAACGTTCTCGGTAAATCGAGCCACACCTTTTGCTTCAAGCCACTTTCCAGCATCCCGCACACTCTTCTTCCAAGAGCCGTCGTATGGAATGTCAGCGGAGGAGAGAGCCTCAAAGACGGCGCTCCCGAATTCCTGCCACAGATCATTCCAGTCTCGAATGGCCCAAGGGTTGAACCGAATCGCAAGACATTGCTTTTCCTTGAGCAGATATTCGGCGAAGCGTAAAACTGTGCTCTTGCCTTCGCCCCATTTGCCGAACACGCCAATGCGGGCAGGCCAATCCGGCGGAGTGCCTATGATGACCTCAACTATGTCACCAGCGAAGCGCCAGCGATCGAGGTCGTCGTGATCTCGCTCATTCTGCGCAGCATCGTACCCGGTTGTCTTCTGAGTACCCATCCTTAGGTGATTCTATTGTTTCAAACCCGGCTCAAGATGGGCTACCCCGCCACCCTCAAAGTAGTTCGCGAAATTGAGCAACAGATAATCCCGAGGCCCGGATCAAAGATCGCAGAGTCCCTGGTGCGAGTTCACGGTGTAGTGGCACTGACAAGCTCACATGAGCACCTGGCTTGAGAAGAATTACGTGACTACCATGTTGCCTGTCCTTGCGCCAGCCTGCCTTTTGAAATACTCTCATTGCCAACTCCCCTGAAATGCGGGGAAGTGCCGGCACTATGCAGGGACCTCGATTTCACGAACATCCACCGTCAGCGGCATGTTGTTCGCTTTTCTGGCCTCCAAACAGCCAGCGATGGCCTCACGGATGTTGACGAGCGCCTCCGTCTCGGTCCTGCCTTGTGATACGCATCCGGGAATGGACGGACATTCGGCAACGATCATGCCGGTTTCGTCCTTCTCCAACGTCACCAGGAGCTTCATGCTTGCAGTTTAGCCGACAGCGCACCGTGGCGCAAACCACACAACTGCAACCACACAACTGCAAGCCGCTGGCAGTTTTCCCTCTTGCTGGAGATCTCATAGCACTCCCAACCCCTCCAGCACCCTATCCCACGGCGCCCGATACGGCCGGCGCATCATGGCCGCGGCTTCGGCATCCCCGGCGATGGTTTCCTTTTCGGCGTCCCAGCGCAGGCTCCGGCCGCCGAGGCGCAGGGAGAGGTTCGCCAGGTGGCAGGCGGTGGTGATCTGGTGGCCGCCTTCGACGTCGGCGATGGGGCGCTGGCGGGTCTTGATGCAATCGAGGAAGTTGCGCACGTGGAGGTCGAATTGCTGATCGCTCGAGCCAGGCTCCTTCATGGGCTGCG
>JADLEA010000208.1 GCA_020846365.1 Bacteroidota bacterium | reverse complement strand
GGGCGGGAAATATCGACTTGAAAATTGACGTTCTCTCGGATGATGAAATCGGCCAGCTCAGCCGCGAGTTCAACAAGATGACCGAACGGCTCAGACAGTACGATGAGATCAACATCGACAAAATCATTGGCGAGAAACGGAAGTCGGAAGTCATTGTGGACAGCATCACGGACGGTCTGATCATGACCGACGCCTCGCACACGATTCTGCATGTGAACCGGCTCGTGGCCGACCTGTTCGGCTTCTCGGAAGAGGGTGCGATCGGCAAGCCCGTGGCTTCCTGTATTACCGACGAGCGGCTGCTCCGGCTTATCCAGGACGCGACGGAAAGCGAAGGGCCGCTGCCGGATCACCGTCTTGCCTTTCTTCCGATTGAGCGTCAGGGGAAGACGTATTTCTTCCGGCCCAAAGTCACTTCGTTGAAGGACCGTGAGGGGAGACTGTACGGCGTTCTCACGCTCCTGCAGGACATCACGCAATTCAAGGAGCTGGATCGGCTGAAATCGGACTTCATCGCGACGGTATCGCACGAATTCCGCACTCCGGTCACCTCCATTAATATGAGCGTGGACCTTCTGGACCAGGAACTGCTCGGACCTCTGTCGCCGAAACAGAAAGAGCTGATCACCTCTGCCAAGGAGGACTGTTCCCGACTCACCAAACTCGCCCGTGAGCTCCTGCAGTTGTCAAAACTGGAATCGGGCCGGTTGCAGCTCAGGGAAGAAGAACTCAGCATGCACGACGTGGTGGAGGCTTCTCTCCGGCCGCTCCAGCTCCAGTTCCAGGAAAAGCGGGTGCGTCTGTCCGCAGACGTCCCCGCGACGCTTCCCACCATTCTGGCGCAGGAGCAGCAGGTGTCGTGGGTGATCACCAACCTCGTTACGAACGCGCTGAAATACACGGCCGCCGGCGGTTCTGTCACCGTCCGTGGGCGGGAGGAAGACGGGGCGCTGCGGCTGGAGGTGCAGGACACGGGCGTGGGGATTCCGAAGGAACATAAGGACCGGATCTTTGACAAGTTTGTCCAGATCAAACAGACCTCGGATGCCACGCCGGGGAGTGTCGGACTTGGTCTGGCAATTGCCAAAGAAATCGTGGAGATGTACGGCGGGCGGATCTGGGTGGAGAGCAAGGTCGGCGTGGGCAGCACGTTCACGTTTCTGCTTCCCCTCAGCCGTCAGAAACCGGTTGCGGCCGTGCGAGAGGAGGCGCGGACATGAGCGCGTCCATTCTGCTCGTGGACGACGAGCAGAACATTTTGAAGACCGTAGGCATTGCGCTCGAAGCAACGGGGTATAACGTCACGTCCTACCTGAATCCGCTCCAGGCACTTGAGGCACTCCGCAACGAACCGTTCGATATCGGGCTCTTCGACCTGAAGATGCAGCCTATCGACGGGATACAGCTGCTCCGGGAAGCGCGCGCCATCGCTCCTGAACTGACCGTGGTGTTGATGACCGCGCACGGAAGCGTCGACTCCGCCGTGGAGGCGATGAAGCTGGGTGCGTACGACTACCTGCAGAAACCGTTCGAGCTGTCGGAGCTGCAGCACTTCGTCGACAAGGTCTATGATCACCACCGCATGAAGGCGGAGTTGCGGCAGCTAAAGATGCAGCTCTCACGGCGGGAAGGGATCGGTTCGCTGGTGACGCGCAGCGAGCGGATGAAGAGCATCATTGAACTGGCAAAACAGGTTGCGGGGAGCAATATCTCGGTGCTGGTGGAAGGTGAGAGCGGGACGGGCAAAGAGCTGCTGGCGCATCTCATCCACGACGAAAGTCAGCGTCGGGAAAAGCCCTTTGTGACCGTCAACTGCACCGCGCTGGCGGAAAACCTGCTCGCGAGCGAGCTCTTCGGACATGGGAAGGGGGCATTCACCGGGGCAGTGAGAGACAGGGAGGGAAGATTCGAGGCGGCAGACGGGGGGACGATCTTCCTGGATGAGATCGGGGAGATACCGCCCCCCACGCAGGTCAAGTTGCTGCGGTTTCTTCAGCACAAGGAATTTGAGCGGGTGGGGGAAACCACGACCAGCAAGGTGGACGTGCGGGTAATCGCCGCGACGAACAGGGACTTGCAGGCGGCGGTGAATGCTGGTGTCTTCCGCGAGGATCTGTACTACCGGTTGAACGCCGTACGGGTAAAGCTTCCTCCCCTGCGCGAACGACAGGAGGACATCCCTCTCCTCTCGCATCACTTCCTCGGCAAGCTGGGCGGCACACAGGACATAGCCCCGCAGGTCATGGCTGCGCTCCAGGCGTACGCCTGGAAAGGCAACGTTCGCGAACTGGAAAACGTAATGGAGCGCGCGGTGATCCTTGCCCGGGGCGAGACGATACAGCTGTATCATCTTCCCGAAGAGTTTCAGGCGCTGGTCGCGCCGGCGGAACGCGCCATGTCGCTCGAAGAAGTGGAGCAACAGCACATCATCAAGGTTCTCCGGATGGCCAAGGATCTTGACGAGGCGGCGGCGATCCTGGGCATTGACCCGGCGACGCTCTGGCGCAAGCGGAAGAAGTACAACCTGTAACCAAAGTGCCCTCCGTGCAATCTGCATGAGGTTGTAAGTTGTTGATTGGTAATAGGTTAAAATGGTGAAGATGGGCCGTTTGGGGGGTGTATTGCATTTTGCACGATAACCGTCAGCTCCCCTCCAGGGAGTACTTGAGGAACTGCCTGTAAGCCCATATAACAGAGGGGCTGGACTGGCCAACCCGAGGCCCACGCCATGGCATCGTATTTGCGCTCTGCCTTAACAGACCATTCCTAACGTCACATTCCTTCAGTCACCGGGAGGCACCATGGCTGTCAAAACCACGACTTTGCAGAGCGGCAAGATCGGTGTCATCGATGTCAAGGGGTCGCTAGTAGGCGGGGAGGAAACCGACGAGCTGCGCAGCGCGGTAGCGGATTTTGTTGAGCAGGGCACGAAGAAGCTGATCATCGATCTCGGGAAAGTGACCTACCTCAACAGCACCGCGATCGGGGTGCTGGTTTCCGCGCACACCACCTTCTCGAAGAACAAAGGTCATGTGAAGTTGTGCGGCATCAACAAGAATATCAACAACATCTTTGTGATCACCAAGCTCACCCTGGTGTTTGATGTTGCGGAGACCCGGGAGGATGCGATTGCATCCTTCGGCGGCAACGAATAACGAGTCACAGTTCACAGTCACATTTACCAAAGGAGTGCATCAATGAAGCAATCCATCTTCCTGACCACGGTGATCATTGTCACGGCCATCGTGGCAATCGTGATCTATCAGTTCATCCTTGGCAACCCTGCCAACTTCCGGAACGGGGAACTCCGCACCGTGCCCGACAACCTGCTCGGCACAGTGTACACGGGCGGCATCGTGGTGCCGTTTCTTATCACGCTCACGCTGATGGACATCACGCTGGTCTTTGAACGGCTCTTCTCGCTGCGCAAAGCCAACGGCAAGCGGTCGATGCCGGCGTTTCTGAAGGCAGTGCAGGGGCATCTGATGAACAACAGGATCGATGATGCCGTCAAGGAGTGCGATGCGCAGCGGGGATCGGCGGCGAACATTATCCGGACAGGCCTGGAGAGGTACAAACAGGTGATGTCGGAGAAGAAGCTGGACAACGAGAAGCGCATGGCGGAGACCCAGCGCGCGATCGAAGAAGCCACCAGCCTGGAAACCCCGCTGTTGGAGCGCAACCTGATCGCCCTTTCCACGATCGCCTCGATCGCGACGATGGCAGGTCTGCTCGGCACGACCGTCGGTATGATCCGCGCCTTCACCGCTCTGGCGAAAGCCGGCGCGCCGGACGCCATCCAGCTGTCCATCGGTATTTCCGAAGCTCTCATCAACACGGCACTCGGTCTGTTGGCGGCCATCATCGGCATCGTGGCCTACAACTTCTTTGTCACCAAGGTGGACAATTTCACCTATATGATCGACGAAGCGAGCTACAACGTCGTGCAGATTCTGAACACGCGGTCCAACGACTAACGCCGGAGGCGGAACGGTATGCCGAAATTCAAGCCGCACCGACAAGGCGTCCGGATCGACATGACGCCGCTGGTGGACGTGGCATTTTTGCTCCTGACGTTCTTCATGTTGACGACGCAGTTCAAGCCGCAGGAAGAGGTGACGATTGTGCTCCCCGCCTCCCACTCGGATTTCAAGCTGCCGGAATCGGACGTGATGACGATCAGCATCGCAAAGGACGCCACGACTGTCGGCAATGATACCACACATATCTGGCTGGGTTTGGACTCTCAGATTTTGCGGCAGCGCATTTTCACGGAATACAAGAACATCGAACGGTACGGCGACAAGTACTACTTGATGCTCAGTTATCCCGTGCCGAAGAGCCAGCTGGCAAGCTATCTGGTCCAGGCCCGTACTGCCAACCCGAAGCTGCGCACGGTCGTCAAGGGGGACCGGGATGCGGACTACGGGATTGCAGAGGATGTCATCGACATCCTGCAGAAAACACAAATCACGCGATTTAATCTGGTGACTGACCTCGCCAGAGAAATCGTACAGGAATAGGAGGCCGACCATGGCAGGTGGAGATGTAGCTGCCCCTCGCGAGAAGAAGGGCAAAAAGCACAAGAAAGGTCGCCGCCTCGGCATCCGCATTGACATGACGCCGTTGGTGGATGTGGCCTTCTTGCTCCTGACATTCTTTATGTTCACGACGAGCATGTCTCGTCCGCAAACGATGGAAATCAACCTTCCTCCCCAGGACATCAAGGTGGAGGTCGGGGAATCGAACCTCCTGACGCTCAGGGTGGACCAGAAGGGGGATATTTTCTGGAACTTCGGTATTGACCTGCCCAAGAAACTCGACCGGGCGGAACTCCGCAAGTTCTTGAAGGAGAAATCACAGGGTAATCCCAAGCTAACCACGCTCGTGAAGGTGGATCGTGAGGGACGCTATTCGATGCTGGTGAACATGATCGACGAGCTGAACCTTGCCCAGATCCAACGATTCAGCATTGCGCCGCTGCTAGACGCCGACAAGGCGATTCTCGCGCGCGTGCAATCCTAACG
>JADLEA010000207.1 GCA_020846365.1 Bacteroidota bacterium | reverse complement strand
GTTCCGGCAGGAGATGCTTGAAGAAGTCGAAGGTCTCCGTCTCGAGCGCTTTTCTGGCGTAGAAGAAGCCGTAGGGATCGGGAGTCTTGTAGTTCTTCACCTGGCAGATCCCTTCATCCACGGCCGCCAGCGTGAAGGTCACTCCACTCTCCCCCGCGATTGCCACTGTCACGGACTGCTTCGTCTTCGGCCGGATCTTTTCGGGCGCCCTGATCTGCACATCGAGTTTGTTGGTCTTCTTCTCCACCATGAGAGGCGCAAACCCGTGGCCCGCAAGAAGCGGGATGGACAGGTCGGTGATCTTGCGGAACAACACGGCAGAAATGTACACCGTCGGGAGGTGCTGCTCCTCGATGTCCAGATCCATGGAGGCAGCGTTGTTGACGACATCCAGATAGCGATGGCTGAAAACCCGGTTGCGTTCCACCGTCACAAGCATCCGCCCGCTGAACGGCGTCTGGAAGAGAATCCGCGCCTTGTCGCCCGGAGCGTAGACGCTCTTGTCCACGACGATGTCCACCCTGGCTTCCGGATCCACTTCGAAGGAGGTGATGTCCGACGTTCCCCAGCTGTATGAGTAGAACTGGATCTGGTTGTACCCGGCATCCCCGTCCTTGCTTACCCTGAGTGCATAGTCGCCGGAGCGAGGAACGGCGTAGGAATACTCGAAGGGGCCGTCCCCCAGCGTGATCCTGTCCGAACGCACCTGTATCTCCCGGCGTTCGGAGACATACCGGAGCGTCTTGGTCTGCGGATGCTGGCGGAGAATGGAATGCCATTCAAACCGCACGAGCTCGACCCGCGCGGTGAACCCGCGGAGAGGCCGGTCCTGGATATCCACCGCCACAATCTGCACCTTCTGCGGAGTGTTTGGCGCCATGTAGTACGGGCCGAGATTCCGGATGCCGATAAGGTACGGCTTTGGATACACGAGCGTTTGAGCGATCCGGTACACCGGACGGCCGGATTCGTCGAACACCCCGACGCGCCCACGCGCCCGGAGGATGCCGGTAGTGGTGAGCCCCGTTGGAATGGGGAAATCTACCTCGGCATTCCCCTGCGCATCCGTTCGACCCGTTTCTACGAACGGATCCCCCACGGCGTTGCGCGCAGCATCGTCCCAGAAACGGAATTCCGGGTACCGTTTCGATGTGTAGGGGAGCACCGTGAACACGCCTTCGAACTCCCAATTGCGGTCAGCAGCCGGTGGACCGAAGAAGTTGGTTGCCTGGATGGTGTAACTGATCGTTTCGCCCAGTGCGGCTGTCTCCGTGGAAGGCGTCAGGTTCACCCGGAGGCGATCCGGGACGAAGTCTTCCACGCTTACCTTGTAGGTGGTAAGAAACATGCCGCTCCCCGTGTAGAGGTCGTAGCGGTAGTCTCCGGTTGCCGACGAGGTGGCCGTGGGTGTGGATGTCTCAAACGATCCCTCCTGATTCAGAACGTGCTGGGTTTCCTGCAGGAGGGATCCCCGGGGGCTGAACAGCTTCAGATGCACCGGCATCGCCGCAGGAACGGGCTGCGAGATATTTCTAACGACTCCCGAAACCATGATACGTTCCCCCGGGCGGTAGATCGTGCGGTCGCCGTACAGCAGGGCATCGTATGGTCCGCCCACATCCCGCCTTCCTGCCACGTCGAACCGGGAGGTTTCGACCCGGTAGTCATCAAGGTTGATGAAGTTGAAATCATTCTCGGCCTCCGCCGTGATCAGCTTCATCGGGAATTCCTGCAACTTGTCTGCCAGGCCGGTGAACTGTGCGACGCCTCCTCCGTCCGTCTTCCCTGTCGCAATCACCTGGTTGTTCGTCGATATCAGGGAAATGCTGACGTCCTGCATGGGCAGCGTGGTTTGCAGATTCGTGGCAAAGACCAGCACGGCATCCCTGCTCGCTTTGACGATCAAGCCGATATCGGAGATGGAAATGAGCTTGGCCGTGGATCGCCACGCCTCTTCGGGATTGGCGATTTCCACAAGGTAGAAACCTTTGTAGCCCGTGTTGAGGAACGGCGACAGGCTGAACGGAGTCGTCACCTCGCGGTTGGGTGAGCTGGCAATCGTGAGAGTATCGTACGAAAGCTGCCTGCCGTAGTTCCCCACGTAGAACCGGTATTTCTTGATCCAGGACCTGGGGCTCTCCTCTTCCTCGTAGTCATAGTAGGAATAGTCGTAATATCTGCCGCTTTCCAGAAAGAAGACGAGATTGTTCTGAAAGATCTGGCTCACCCGCACCGCAAGACGGGAGAGGTTTACGGTTTTGATGTCGATGCTCTTCTCGCCGCCGAGCATCATATACATGCCGCTTGCGGACGCGAAACCGAAGGTCGGGGCGACATTCCCCATCAGGATGTCCGCCTCGTATGCATGCTGCGTCTTCCCGCCGAGCACGCTCACCATGCCGCTCTTGACGTTGAGGCGGAAGGTCGCACCCGGTTCGAAAGCGCCCAGGAGCGTGAAGCCGTCCCCGTCGTTGCGCACCGTGAACGTCCGGGCCGGATCGAGCGTCACAGCGGCGCGAGCGACGTCGGCATCCACTTCTTGCGACGTCCTGATCTTGATCCAGCCGTTCGTCCCGTCAGAACCGAATTCGTGTCCCAGGATCTTGAGCTCTCCAAGGGGGGCCATGCGGTAGACAAACGGCTCGGTCATGCTGATGTGCGTCTGCGTTTCCGGGGAAACCAGGGTCTCTGCGAACGTCACCGCGATGGTGCGCTCACGGTCGAGCTGTGTCACGGTGCCGATGTCAAGCGCAATGACGGTGCTCTGCCCGGTTGTCACCACGCCGGAGATTTGCCGTGGCTCATTGTCGATCGTGACGCGTATGGTCGACGGAATATCCTGTGCATTCACGGCATAGGTGAATTCGAGATTCGCGCGGATTCCAATTTCCCGCCGCTCGCCGATGCGGTCGTAGAAGAACTCGGCGTTCTTCATCCTGAAGCTCTCGGTCGAAAACGAGAATTCCTCCGGTCCGTCGAAACCCGCGGCGCCGGCAAGTTGGGTGAGCAGCGCGGTGTTCAGCCGGGCTGTGAACCGGCCGTCGCCGGGAAGCTGGCCGTCAGGGCTGAACACAAGGCGCGTGGTGTCTTCCCATACGAACTTGCCCGGAATATCGGGCGAGAACAGGATGTATGGCGTCGAGGTCCACTGGTTGACGGAGTCCATGGGAACGACCCCCATGGAAAACGCAACAGGGAGCACGGCATCCCGCTCCAGAATGCCGGCGGGAAGAGTTGTCGTGACGCGAAGCAGCGTGCTGTCCGGCCCACCGCAACTGATGAGCAGGAGCGCCAGAAGGATCGTTACCGATAGAGAAATGTGGCGGTTCATGTGTTCTCCCGATTCGCCTTGGGTTTGATGGAGTTGCTCTGCAATCAATCTCTTTGTTCAGGGTGCGGCCCCGGCGGCGGTGCCGGAAAACCGGCTTGCTGATTCAACGCTTGAGCGTGCAACGCTTCCCCGCAGCACGCGGATCCCGCACGGGGGCTGGTAATTACAGCGCGTACTTCACGGCGATCGTCACTGTCGAAAGCCGCCCCCGGTCATCCAGACAGGAGATGGCGTGACTCCCCTCACTGAGCGCGAGGAACAGCTTCTCTCCGGGCCGTTTGACACCCAGATAGCGGTCATCCAGGTACCACCGGTGTTCGCGGACATCCACCCCGGACCCGGCCTGCAAGAGGAATTGCTGATTGCGCGCCACAACATAGTACGTCATCCCTTCCGTGGGGCTGAGGATAGTCGGTCCTTCGCCGGCAAACACGCGCGTACATTCCGGGTTGTGCGGCGGAGCTGTCTCCTGCATCATGCCATGCGTTCGCCAGAAGTGCAGAAGCTCAGGGGGGTATTGTGCGAACACCTTTGCCTGATATGGGTGATCCCCCAGGCATGTCGCGCAAAACGTGGTGCGCCCGTCACGCGATACCAGGAATTCCGCGCAGATATCGCAGGGTGTGGACCTGGACTGCCCGTCGGCATACAGATCGTCCATGAACCGTGAACAGTATGGGCCCGGGGGACGGCCGCTCCGCGCGCAGACCCGGCGCAGCCTGATCTCCGCCGGCGCTGCAAGAATCGTTTTCTGTGAAGGGGTGGAGATCGATGTGAATACGTCAAGGAGAAGCGGCGCGGCCGAGCGGCTCCCGACCAGTTCGGGAACACCCTCATTGGTCACGTTTCCAATCCATACCCCGACGGTGTATTCGGCGGAATACCCGATACACCAGGCATCACGCCTCCCGTAGCTTGTGCCCGTCTTGTATGCGACGCGGGGGAGGTACAGGGTGTAGTCGAAGTTGTTGGGCAAGTCCGGCCGCTCCAGCCCCGAGAGAATGTGGGTGACCATGTATGCCGTTGCCTGCGAAAAGACCTTCCGCACCCCGGCGGTGTCCGGTGCCCCGCGCTCGAGGAAGGAGAGCGGTCTCCAGTGTCCACCCCGCGGAAACGAGGCAAAGGCATTCGTAAGCTCATCCAGCCGCACGCCGCATCCCCCCAGGATCATGCTTAAGCCGAGCCGATCCCGTTGTGCATGCAGCGAGGCAAAACCCTGACGGTCAAGAAATTTCTGGAACTGCGTCAATCCCGCCTGCTTCAACATGCGTACCATCGGGACGTTCAGTGACCGCTGGAGCGCCTCGTCGGCATACACCGCGCCGTCATACCCGCCGTCGTAGTTCTCGGCATAGAACCCCTCCGCATCGTACGGCGTGTCGAGCACCACGGTGCGCGGCGTCAGATCTCCCCGCTCCATCTGCATCGCGTACAACAACGGCTTCAAGGTCGAGCCGGGCGACCGGAGCGCCACGACGGCATCCACCTGCCCCCGCGCAGCATGATCCGCAAATGCCTCAGAACCGACGTACGCCCGTACGGCGCCGCTCGCGTTCTCAATCACAAGTACCGCACCATTCTGCACTCCCAGACGCTTCCACGGCCTCAGGTGGTTGCTGAGCAGTTTCTCCACCCTGTCCTGCATATCCAGGTCCAGAGATGTCCGCACGGTTGCCCCTGCGGGGAACTGGCGGAAGAGGCGCAGCGCAAAATGCGGAGCATGTCTGGGGGGGGCCTGCCGAGTGGCAGCGGAAGGCGTCGACCAGAGAATGAGCGAATCCTGGGACGTGAGCAGTCCCTTCGCGATCCATGCGCGTGAACGCCTCAGACGCTCCTCCAGCAAGACGCTTCCCGACCGGTCCGGCCTCAGAGCGTTTGGATTATTGGGAACCAGAATCAGGTCCAGCAGCTGAGCGATATTCAACCGTTCCAGTGGAGTCTGATAGTAGAGCAGCGAGGCCGAAGCGAGCCCTTCGATGTTCCCTCCGAGCGGCACCATGGACAGATACATCTCGAGGAGCTCGTCCTTGGAATATGCCCATTCTAACTGCAGCGCGCGCACCATCTCGAGAAGCTTGTTCGGTATCGTGCGTTCTTTCGGCTCCAGCATCCGTGCGAGCTGCATAGTGATCGTGGATGCGCCGGAGACGCGGCGGCCGGAGGTAAGATTCTGGAATGCCGCACGGACAAGGGAAAAGGGATTGACGCCCGGATGGTAGTAGAACCAGCGGTCCTCCTTTTCCAGCAGGATGGTTTTCAGCCGCGAAGGAATTTCATCAGGTGAGGTCTTGAGGCGCCACACCCCGTCTGTCGCAAGAAACGCGTGCACAAAACGTCCCTGCCGGTCTTCCACCACCAATGAATATGGCTTGGGCGGAGGCAGAGGAAATAACGTCCACCAGAGCCAAATCAGAAGGCCGCTGGCCAGAACCGGGCCGGCGATCACAAGACTGCGACGCACGTCCTTCACCGGCATGAGCGTCTCACATGTTTTCGCCGCGGCGGATGGTCCAGAAATCGTCGGAGAGATTCCGGTTTTCGAGATAGGCGTAGGGCATGGTGAAGTACCCCCGTTGTCCCCATCGGGAGCCCCAGGAGTTGCGCACCAGGAACCGCTGCGCTGAGGCGTCGTAGCCGACTGCCAGTACCGCATGCCCGCCCAGCAGACGCTCATCGGGCTCCGGCATCACAGCCACTCCCGTGGTGGCAACGTCACCGAATTCAAAGCTCTCATACACCGAGAACCCGAAAACAAACGGGTAACCATCGGCGAGACAGCCGAGCATTTCCTCGACGGACAGCAGGCGCTCGTACAACGTGATCTGATGATCCAGACCCTCGGTGTAGCAGGATTTCTTGGGCTTTCTCTTATACCGGCTGATGATATGAGGCCACAGTTTCTCGGAGCACACCCCCTGCTTGGCGAGCGTCTTGATACCGTCACGCAACGTCGCGCCCGAATCCCACCCCGTCGTGCCGATCAGGACGCGCTCATTATAATAGACGAACAACCGGCTGAGGTCCTTGAACGGAACACCGTCCTTGTTCTCGAGAAACTCCATTGCTCCCACCAGGGCCTGCGCCGTACAGCTCCCCAGAGCACCCTGATCTTCGATCGGCGAGCAGTGCGGCCTTAGATCCATCGAGGAGGGGAGGGCCGGTACCTCCGGATGACGTACGCGGTAGAGGTAGTCGCGTTGGTCGGGAAGGTCAGGTACCCATCCGTATGCATGCCGACGGGGTCGCCTCCGCGAACGAGCTGCCATGGGTTTTCTCCGCTGGTGTGAACGAATATAGGCAAGGGGCAAGGGGAAGTCAATACGCCCCTTCTTTGCTATTCGATTCGATTCTTCGTAATTTTTCCAGGATGATAGCACAACGCACATGACTCTCTTTCCCCGCCACCTCCTTGATCGCGCACGCTCCCTCTTCCCCTACCTTGCCAGCGGCAAGATCTACCTGAACCATGCCGCGACGAGCCCGTTCTCCACGCGCGTCGCAGATGCCCTGTCACGCCATATTCAGGACCGCATGACCGGCAGCATCGATTCCTACGAGACGGACGTCGAAATGGTGAGAGCATGGCGCCGCCTGGTCCAGCAGATGATCCACGCAGAGGCGCCTGAGCGTATCGCATTTCAGATGAACACTTCGGACGCGATCAACGTCGTCGCCTCCGGGCTCCCCTGGAAGAGCGGAGACCATGTGCTTCTGAATGACGCGGAATTTCCCGCAAACCTCCATCCCTTCCTGCATCTGCGTCGTCACGGAGTGCGCATTGACCTTCTTCCTGCTCCCGACGGAGTGGTCACGCCAGAAGCAGTGGAAGACACTCTCCTCCCCACGACACGCCTGGTGTCGTTGAGCGCCGTTCAGTTTCTCTCGGGGTATCGGGCGGATCTTGCGGAGATCGGAGCGTTGTGCCGGTCCCGTGGCATCATCTTCGTCGTCGACGGCATCCAGTCCGTGGGTGCAGTGCCTTGCAACGTTCAGGAGCTGCACATCGATGCCCTGGCCGCCGGAGCCCAGAAATGGCAGATGTCCCCGCCGGGCACGGGGTTTCTGTATGTCTCCGCGGAGCTCCAGGATCGGATTCAGCAGCAATACCTCGGCTGGCTTTCGGTCGCATCTCCATGGAACTTCCGGCTCCTGGACCAACCCCCCGCTCCCTCAGCCCGCCGTTACGAAGGAGGAACGCTGAATATCGCAGGCATGCATGCCATGCGGGAGGCCATCAGTACTCTACTGGAATTCGGCCTCGAGGCCATCGCAGACCACATCCTGGGTTTGACGGACATTCTCATGCGGAAACTCGTGGCAATTCCCGGCGTCCGGATGATTACCCCCTTCGATCCCCGCCATCGCGCGGGCATTGTGACGATACAACCCCCATCGGGAATCCGGGCCGAGGATGTCGTTGGTCGCCTCAAGGCACGTGGAATTTCGATTGCGGTAAGGGAAGGGTTTCTCAGGTTCTCTCCGCACTTCTATAATAGTGAGGAGGAGATGATCCGGACAGCCGACGAAGTGCGGCGCATCCTGGAGGATTCGGCAGTGCTCTCCGGGGGACAAGCCGGGAGCCCCTCGTGAAAACCGGGGCCCGCATCCTCGTTATCGACGACAACGCCGAGGCCAGAGAGCTTCTGAAGGACATCCTGGAGGAAAAGGGGTATTCCATTCTGGAAGCTGAGAACGGCGAGCAGGCGCTGGAAGTCATGAGCAAATCCCTGGTGCACATGGCTATCGTGGACCTGGACATGCCCCGGATGAACGGCATCGAGTTTTCCAAACACGCGAAATCAAAAAACCCGCTCTTCCCCATTATCATGGTCACGGCATACTCTCAATTCTATTCCCCCGCCGAGATCCTGGCTTCCGGCGTCGACGCCTTCCTGCAAAAACCCATCGATCTCGCCCGCCTCCTTAAAGCCATCGAAAAGTTGTAAGTGCCACATCGCGTCTGCCGGCACGAGCGACCCGCGCCTGCAACAACAGGGTCGGCGCTCTCGCTTACTTGTGCGTCACGATAAGCACCACGCCCACGACAATGATGAGCGCGGCGATGATCATTCGCCCGGTCAGCTCCTCTCCGCCCAGTGTCCACCCCAGAATGACCGCGATAACGGGATTCACGTAGGCATAGGTCGATACGCGGGCAGGAGTGGTTTCACGGAGGAGCCACACGTACGCCGTGAAAGCAACGAGCGAACCGAAGACAAACAGGTAGGCCAGTGCGAGAATGGATGATACGGACACTGCAGCCGGATCAACGCTGAATGGTTCTCCCAGGATGGTGCTGAGGAGCAAAAGGAGTCCTCCACCCGTCAGCATCTCCGCCGCGGTTGCCATGAACGGAGACGCCGGCATCAACGCGCGGCGTGAATAGAGGGACCCTCCGGCCCAGGACACGGTAGCGATCAGGAGGACCATGATGCCGCTAAGAGGAAAGCCCCCTCCCGTGAGAATACGATCGGGCCCGATCAACAACAAGACCCCGCACAGCCCGATCGTCAACCCGGCCACAATGCGGCCGGTGGGAGGGATCCCCCGGAACAGGATCCATTCGAGCACCACAAACCAGAACGGCGAAGTGCTGATCAACAGGGCCGTGACACCGGAGGGGATGGCCTGTTCGGCCCACGTGACTCCGCCGTTGCCGACAACGAGGAGCAATCCCCCCACAATCGCGGCCGACCGCCATTGCACGAGCGTCGGAAGAGGTGTGCCCTTGTGCCGCTCCCAGATGAACAGCACCGATCCGGCGAGGACAAAACGAATCCCTGCCATGAGGAAAGGCGGCAGGGTTTCGACACCAAACCGGATGGCAAGATACGTGGAACCCCAGATGATGTAGATTGCCAGGAAGGCGAGAATCACCTTCAGGCGCGATGGATGGGTTGTGCTCTCAGTGTGAGGATCGATGGACTCTGCTCCGTTGTTCCTGCGTACATGATGTGAGGCGACAACAACTGGCGGGGAGGCAGCCCCGCCGCCTCCCCGTCCTGCTGATTCTGCTATGTTACTTGTCAGGGTAGAGAATCTTTGAAATCCGGTACCGGCAATCCTGGAGATGCGCACGTATTTCGCGATCCGAGCTCCTGGACAGGGCCTGGCCGAGAGCCGCATCCAGATCCTGGAGCTCGGCCCTCATGATTGCGCGTGCTTCACCCGGCAGGGGCGCAAAGAGCGTCGCGGCCAATCCGGCAGGCATCCCCGCAGGAACAGCAGGCGCGGGTGCGGGATTCAACTTGGCGTCGAACAACTCCAGGTAGGCACGCTGCAGGTTTCGCCTGTAGAGATCGGTCCCCACCCTTCCCGTCCCCAGTTCGCTCCAGATGCCGCTACGCAGGTCGATGAACATCTCGCTCAGACGGTACGGGCGGGCATCTGCGCCCGGCATGGCCTGAATATTCGCCATGCGCGCAAGTCGCCGGTTGTCCAACAGCGTCGCAAGAACATTGCGCTGACCCTGCAGCACCCGTTCGGCGGTCCCGCTCGGCTCGATGAGCTTCAGAATATCCGGCTTGAGGATTTCCGTGGGCGTGCGGAATGCGTCGCGCGTGAGCAACGCTATCGCTTCCTTTTGTTTCTCTCGCGGAACCGGATCGTACACCGTTCCCTCCTGCCCCGCCACTCGCCGCGTGCGGGTAACTCCGCCGACCACATTGGCCACATGACCCAGTTCCCTGTTGCGCTGGCCGATCAGTTCCTGGTAGAGCTCGCGCAGCAGGCTGTAGTCTTCGCCTTGCTTCGTGGTGATCGTCAGAAGGAGATCCGCGATGCGCGCGATGTTCTTGAGACCGTACTGTGTGGCCGCCACAGCATCCGAACCCAGGTCCTCTGTCTGCGCAGACGGATCCACTCCGTCGGCGTCGCCGAAACGGAGAAACGGTTCCGTTTCCTGACGCGCCGCGATCCGGTTAAGGTGCACGCGCTCTTCGTCAGGCGTCTTCGCGCCGACAAAGGGCCGGTATCCCCACTCGACAGCAAACAGATCGTAGGGACCGATCTTGGGGATGAGGTGCGCGCCGTCTCCGGGCTGTGCAATGTAGTTGAACCGGCCATAGTCCATAATGGAGGCCTCGGTGCCGTACTTCTCCGTAAATGTGCGGCTCCTGAGGCTGTCCACGGGATACATCGACGTGGCCTTCATGTTGTGCGGAAATCCGAGCGAATGCCCGACTTCATGGGCGGCAATGTACAGAAGCAGCTCGCCGAGCAAATCATCGGGGAGCGGCAGCTTCTGCGCCCTGGGATCCACGGCGCCCGACTGAACCACATACCAGTTTCTGGCGAGGTTCATAACGTTGTGGAAGAACCCGACGTCCGCATCCAGGATCTCCCCGGTCCGCGGGTCGGAGATATGCGGACCATACGCGTTCTCAATTTCCGAGGGGAGCCACCGGATGGTAGCATACCGGGCATCTTCGGAACTCCAGTCCGGATCCTCTGATACAGACGGCGGATCTTTGGCCAGAATCGCGTTTTTGAACCCCGCCTTCTCGAACGCCTTCTGCCAGGATTCCACCCCGCGCTTCAGGTAGGGCCGCCACTTGTCCGGAACCCCCCGGTCAATGTAGAACACGATGGGCTTTACCGGCTCCACGAGTTCGCCGCGGAGAAAGGCCGCCGTGTCTTTGGGCTCCATCCGCCAGCGGGCAATATGGCGTCGGCGCTCAGCACGGTGACCGTCATAACCGTAGTCGTACACCTGGTGCGAGAAGAAACTCACCCGTTCGTCATACAACCTGGGCATCATCGGTTTCTCAGGAAGCCGCACCATGGACTGGTGCAACAGCAGACTGATCGTGCTCAAGGCATTGTCCACGGGAACCTGCCCTGCGTCATAGGTGACGGTCACGCGGGTTTCGATGTTGTCCGGGAATGCGCGCACGCTCTCAACGAACGTGCGTTTGGGGTCGACGCGCCGGACCTTGAACTGCTCGCGCGTCCGTCGATCCAGGCCCAGCTCCGTCATGTCGGATACATAGAGATCCGTGGCGTCAACAACAACCGCGCTGGAATCCTTGTTGAACGCCTGGATGTCGAACACCATGAGGATCGGCGCAAAATTCGCCTTGTCCACGGCATAGGAGACCGGGAGAGAATCCGAGGCAACGGAGGCGTACAGGATGCTGCGCAGGATCACGCGGTCACCCGAACGGTCCCAGCGCACTACCTGGTAATTGACATTGTCCCCGCCGTATCCGAGACCGGATTGTGTCTTGGCCGTGGAAGTGACCAGCAGGTATTCTCTGCCGAACTCCTTTGCGGGGATCTCGTAGAAGAGCTTCTGCTTGATCCGGTGAGCGATAAACATGCCCGAATCGGACTTTGCCTCCTTCGTGATGACATCCGCGTAGGCCTTTGGGCCGTCTTTCTTTTCGGGCCCCTTGGCGGCTGCGCCGGCAGCAACATCGGGGGGCTTGCTGCTTCCGCAGCCAAGCAGGATCAAGGCAGCTATCACCGCAACACACAACGCCTTCATTCCGCAGTACTCCTTGATAGTGGGTCTATGATTCGTTCTGCAACTGGTCTTTTGCCTTGACGAGGTCCTGCTTCTGGGCGTCGGACAGTTCGGGATACCGGAGGTTCATCGATTCCAGGGTCTTGATGATGATATCGGCAACGAGCGCCCGGGTAAACCATTTCCGGTCCGCCGGGATGACATACCAGGGCGCCCACGCTGTGCTCGTATGTTCCAGCATCTCCTCGTACGCGTCCATGTATTCCTTCCAGTACCCGCGCTCATTGACGTCGTTGATGGAGAACTTCCAGTTCTTCTCGGGGTTCTCTATGCGCTCCAGAAACCGTTCCTTCTGCTCCTTCGCGGAGACATGGAGAAAGAACTTGAGGATAGTAATCCCGTTCCGTTCCAGGTAGCGCTCGACGGCATTGATGTCTTCGTACCGGTGGTCCCAGAGGGTCTTCCCCTTCTCGCTCTCCGGGAGTCCCTGGCGCAGAAGGAACTCGGGATGCACGCGCACGACCAGGACTTCCTCATAATACGACCGGTTGAAGATGCCGATTCTCCCCCGCTCGGGAAGCGCTTTCAGGCAGCGCCAGAGGAAGTCGTGATCCAGCTCTTCGGCGGACGGGGTCTTGAAGCTGAATACCTGACATCCCTGCGGGTTCACCCCTGACATCACGTGTTTGATGACGCTGTCCTTTCCGGCCGCATCCATCGCCTGGAAAATCAAAAGGAGCGCCCTGGTATTCTGCGCATAGAGGATGTTCTGCAGCTCCGCCATGCGCTCCACATCGCTGCGCAGGTCTTCAGCCGCGTCGTCTTTGTTCGCATACGGGCCGGTATCCCGCGTGTCGTAGTCCTTGAGCGACACCTTCTTCCCGGCGGGCACCCGGTACTTCTCCGTCTTCATGATTGCCTCCCCGGTTCTGGGTTGGAATGTACTCAGTTTCTGTTCTCTCTCAGCATCATTGCGATCTTGCTCGCCACCATGTCAATCGCCACAACGTTTTCCGCGCCGCGGGGAATGATCACATCCGCCCAGTGTTTGCTCGGCTCCACGAATTCGAGATGCATGGGCTTCACGGTGGACGCGTACTGCTGCATCACGGATTCGACGGACCGCCCGCGCTCCAGGATGTCGCGGCGGATGCGGCGGATGAGCCGCTCATCGGCGTCGGTATCCACGAAGATCTTGATGTCCATCAACTCGCGCAACTCTTTGTCGACGAAGATGAGGATGCCGTCGATGATGATGATTTCCCGTGGCACCAACGTCCTGGTGGCCTCCAGCCGCCGATGTGTGGTAAAATTGTATATCGGCTGTTCGATGGGATGCCCCTGCTTGAGGTCCTGTATATGGCGGATGAGGAGAGGCGTCTCCAGCGAGTCCGGGTGGTCGAAATTCACCTGAGCAGGCGTGACGTCGCCGTAGAAGCTCAGGTCGCGGTAGTAGGAATCGTGCTGGAGAACCACCGCTCTGTTCGTGTCGAGCCGCTCCAGGATGGCATTGGTGACCGTGGTCTTGCCGGATCCTGTGCCGCCGGCAATCCCGATAACAAGGGGATCCATGTTGAGTACTGGGTTGTGGGTGAGGCGTAAGGTAGGACAAGATACAAGAAATGCGGTAAAGGTCAAAAAGGCGGCAGGAGGCGCCGCCTCATCGACCCAGCTTCTTCTGCCAGCGCTGCAGCGCACGGCTGACCTCGGCCGGCGAGGTGGAGCCCGCGGATTGCTTCCGGCGCAGGGTCATTCGCGGATCAAGCGCTTTGTACACGTCCGTAGCGAACAATGCGCTGAATTTCCGGTAACGCTCCAGCGGAAGGTCGTTGAGCGAGCACCGGCGATCGATGCACTCCTGAACGATGGATCCGGCAATGGTGTAGGCGCTCCGGAACGGCATCCCCTTCCGCACAAGATAGTCCGCCACTTCGGTCGCAAGCAGGAAATCTGAACGGAGCTCCTCCTCGAACCGCGCCGTCGCAAACCGGACGGTGGCAAACATCCGCGCCATGATCGACAGCGAGGCAAGCGTCGTGTCCAGCGCGTCGAACAACGGTTCTTTGTCTTCCTGCATGTCGCGGTTGTACGCCAGCGGCAGTCCCTTCATGAGCGTCAGCAGCGCGACAAGGTCCCCGTAGACGCGGCCGGTTTTTCCCCTGACCAGCTCGGCCATGTCAGGATTCTGTTTCTGGGGCATGATGCTGCTGCCTGTCGTAAATGCCTCTCCGATCGCCGCGAAGCGCCACTCCTGAGAGACCCAGAGAACCAGCTCTTCGGCCAGCCGGCTGAGATGCATCATCGTAAGGGCGCAGGCGGAAACACACTCGATCACCGCGTCCCGGTCGCTGACGGCATCCATGCTGTTGTCCACGATGCCCGGCAGCCCGAGGAGCCGGGCCGTCGAGGCGCGATCAATCGCAAAGGAGGTCCCGGCCAGAGCCGCCGCACCCAGCGGCGACCGCGCCGCGCGGCGCAGAGTATCCTGGAATCGCTGTCCGTCGCGCTCGAACATCTCGACGTATGCGAGCAGGTGGTGGGCCAGCAGGACCGGTTGAGCGCGCTGAAGATGCGTGTACCCGGGCATGATCACATCTTTGTAGACACGGGCCTTTTGCACGAGCACGCGCTGTAGCCCGCGGACCAGCTTCCGCGCTTTGGGGATTTCCCTGCAAAGGTACAACCGTTCGTCGAGGGCAACCTGATCATTCCGGCTCCGTGCCGTGTGCAACATCTTCCCGACCGCCCCAACTTTCTGCACAAGCCGGGCTTCAATCGCCATGTGGATGTCGTCCGCGGCCAGCCTTCCTCCCGATCGCCCGCCGGGGGCAAGCGGCACTCCCCCGGCTTCGAGTTCCTCCCGGATCTCTGCCAGCGCCTTGCGTATCGTCCGGGCCGCCGCCCCCGGAAGAATCTTCTGCTTCGCCAGCATCGTGACGTGGGCTATGCTCCCCTCGATGTCCTCCCTGAACAGACGACGATCGATCTCCAGCGATGACGAGAAGCGCAGCGCTTCGTCATCCAGAGGGACCCGGAACCGCCCGCGGGATCGTGTCATGCGACGGGCTCGGCTTCGGCAATCAGTGCGGACGGTGTCTGCAAGGGCACCCCGCTGCCGTTGACCTGGTTGTATGTTTTCACTGGAAGGCCGTAGATGGTGATGAACCCCTTCGAGGCCTGGTGATCGAACGTGTCTTCTTCCGTGTAGGTGGCGAGCTTGGTGTTGTAGAGCGAATGGGCCGAGGAACGCCCGGCAATGTCCACGCGGCCGCGATACAATTTGACGCGCACCAGTCCGCTGACGGTTCTCTGGGTCTCGTTGACGAAGGCATCCAGGGCTGAACGGAGCGGGGAGAACCATAGGCCGTTGTACACCATGTTGGCGTATTCCGCAGCCAGCTGATGCTTCATATGGAACACGGGTTTGTCCAGCGTGAGCCGCTCCAGCTCGGTATGGGCGAAGTGGAGAATCGTGGCGGCCGGCGCCTCGTAGATCTCGCGCGACTTAATGCCGACAAGGCGGTTTTCCACGAGGTCGAGGCGGCCGACGCCGTGCGCACCGCCGATTTCGTTCAACGTCTGCACGAGCGTCACCGGATCCAATTGCTTGCCGTTTACCGCGACAGGAATTCCCTGTTCGAACACGATCTCGACGTATTCCGGCTTTGCGGGGGCGAGTTCCGGCGCAACGGTACGCTGATACGCATCGGCCGGCGGTTCGACCATCGGGTCTTCCAGCACGCCGCACTCCACGCTCGTCCCCCAGATGTTTTCGTCAATCGAATAGGGATTCTTGATCGTCGCCGATACCGGAATACCGTGCTTCTGCGCGTAGGCGATCTCTTCTTCGCGCGATTTGAACTCCCACTCACGGAGCGGAGCGATCGACTGCAGATCCGGCGCAAGGGCGGCAACGGAAACCTCAAACCTCACTTGATCGTTCCCCTTTCCCGTGCAGCCGTGGGCGACCATGGTGGCCCCCTCTTTCCGCGCGATCTCAACAAGCCCCTTTGCGAGCAGCGGCCGGCCCAGCGACGTGGCCATGACATAGGCCTCCTCGTAGAGCGCCCCCGCCTTGAGGGCCGGGAACACGTACTCTTCCAGAAACTCCCTCTTCAGGTCGCTCACATACGCCTTCACGGCTCCCGTATGGATGGCCTTCTCCTTGACGCCTTTCAATTCCCGGCTGTGGCCGAGATCGCCGGTGAAGGTGATGACCTCGGCATTCTTCCGCTCGATCAACCAGCGCACCATGACAGAGGTGTCCAGTCCGCCGGAGTACGCGACCACAATGCGTTCTTTGCTCATGCTGCTTCCTCAATGAAAATGTGTTTGAGATAGTTCAAGACAAGTCGTGTTTTCGATGTCGATGCGGGGATGACCAGCAGGGTGTTGTCTCCGGCCACGGTGCCGAGAATGTCGGGGTTGTTCTGGACATCCACGAATTCCCCCACGGTGTGGGCGGCCCCTGCCAGCGTGCGGATGACTACCATGCATTCGTTCGCGTCGATGCCCAGAACCTCGGCCCCGACAATCGGGCGGAGGGCGGATCCCCCGGCATCGGCGTTGATGGCATACTGGGCAACGCCCCCGTGTACGATCCAGCTCGCACCGAGCTCCTTCATGTCGCGCGAGAGGGTTGCCTGCGTGACACGGAAGCCCCGCTTGCCCAACTCCCGGCGCAGCTCTTCCTGCGACGCAATGGATCGGCTCGTGAGAATCTCTTTGATGGCGAACTGCCGCGCAGTCTTCGTCATACGCCCGTTCTTCCCGTCATCCGTCAGTGTACCACCTCGGTACCGACGCCTTCCTTCGTGAAAATCTCCAGCAACATGGAGTGCTTCACGCGACCGTCGATAATGTGGACCTTGTTCACGCCTGCATCCAGCGCCCCGAACGCCGAGCGGATCTTCGGAACCATGCCGCTCGTGACCGTGCCGGCATCGACCAGCGCCGCAGCTCTGGACCGGTCCAGGGAGTGTAGCAACTCATTATTGACCATGACGCCCGGAACGTCGCTCAGGTACACCAGCTTCTCGGCCTGCAACGCCGCGGCCAGACAACCGGCGGCGATGTCTGCGTTGATGTTGTGCACCCGGCCTTCCGTATCCACCCCGATCGGCGCGATCACGGGCATGACGTCATGAGTAAACAACAGTTCCAGAAACGTCGTGTTGACGCGGACGATATCGCCGACGAGCCCGAGATCCGCGCCCCCCTCCGTGTGCTTCCGCACCAGAAACATGCCGTTATCCACGCCGTTCAGGCCCACCGCACCGCCGTCGTGCTGGTTGATGCGCGCAACGATATCCTGGTTGGTTTTCCCCCCCAGCACCATCTGCACGACTTCCATCATCGCTTCGTCGGTGTAGCGCTGTCCCTGCACGAACCGCGTCGGCAACCCCAGTTTCACGGCCAGATCGGTGATGTCCTTGCCCCCGCCGTGCACAATGACCATCCGGACGCCGATCTTCTTCAGGAGCGTCACGTCCTGTGCGAAGGTCTCCTTCAACTCCTCATCCACCATGGCCGCTCCGCCGTACTTGATCACGAACGTCTTCTGTTCGTACTGCTGGATGTACGGCAGCGCTTCAATCAGAATTTCGGTCTTGTCGGCAATGGCGATCACAGCGGCCTCACGTACGGTAGTTGGCATTGATCGTGACGTATTCCCGCGAAAGGTCGCACGTCCAGAACAGCGCGGAGGCGGTGCCCCGGTGCAGACGGATCGTAATCAGGATGTCCTTGCGGGAGAGCACTTCTTTGGCATCCTCTTCGGAGAAGTCTATCAGGTAGTTGGGCCGTAAGATGGGCACGTTGCCAAAGCGTATTTCCACATGAGCCGGATCGAAGGTGATGCCCGCATTGCCGATCGCGGCCAGGATTCTCCCCCAATTGGCGTCTTCGCCGTTGAGGGCCGTTTTGACGAGGTTGGAGTTGGCGACGGCCCGGGCGGCCTTCGCGGCCTCCTCTTCGGTCGCGGCGTCCGTGACGCTGATTTCCACAAACTTTGTTGCGCCCTCACCGTCGGTCACAATCATCTTCGCGAGCGCCACGAGCACATGCTCGAGGGCCTCATAGAACGCGGCATAGCCGGGACCCTGCTCGCTGTCAATGACCGGGTTCTCCGCACAGCCGTTGGCCAGGACCGCAACCATGTCGTTGGTGCTGGTATCGCCGTCCACGGAGATGCGGTGGAATGAACGGTCTACCGCCTGTCGCGTCGCGGAACGAAGGACCTCCGGCGTGATCCGGGCATCGGTGGTGACAAAGGCAAGCATCGTCGCCATATTGGGCGCGATCATACCTGAACCCTTTGCCATACCGCCGACGGTGACCCTGGTTCCCCCCACCATGCAGCGAACGGCCGCTTCCTTGGAAAACGTGTCCGTCGTTCTGATGGCCTCGGCTGCACCCGTGCCGTCGGCGCCCAGGCGCTCGACGGCGAGCGGTACCCCGGTAAGGATGCTGTCAATGGGCAGATACTGGCCGATCACCCCGGTCGAGGAGACGAGGACTTCGCTTTCGGCAATCCCGAGCGCGGCGGCAGTGGCCTTGACCATCGCCCATGCGTCGTTCAGCCCGCGCTCTCCCGTGCAGGCATTGGCGTTGCCGCTGTTGACCAGGATCGCACGAACGACGGCAGAGCGCTCAAGCTGGATGCGGTCCACGACAACCGGAGCGGCCACGACGGAATTTGTCGTGAACATCGCAGCGGCATGCGCGGGCGTGTCCGTGTAGATCAACGCAAGATCCTTCCGGGCCTTCTTCACGCCGCAATGAATGCCTGCCGCCTGATACCCGAGCGGTGCGGTCACGCCCTCCTGGACCATTTCCATAGTGTGCTCCTGGTTCTACTTCAAGAGATGATGTTCGGGGAAGCCGAACATGATGTTCATGTTCTGCAGCGCCTGCCCGGCCGCTCCCTTGACGAGGTTATCGATCACCGAAGCGACGACCAGCTTGCCGGTGTGCGGCTCCACAAACGCGCCAATGTCGCAGTAGTTCGTGTAGAGCACGGACCGGATTTCGGGAATGCGGGCTTTGTAACGCACGAACGGCTCGTTGCGGTAGAAGTCCGTGTAGGCCTCCTGCACGCGTTCGGGGGTGACGCCCGGCCTGAGGTCGGCGTGCACGGTGGTGTAAATGCCCCGCGTGATCGGAATGAGATGGGGAATGAAGGAAAGCGTCACCGGGGTCTTCGCGGCCCTCTCCAGCGTCGTCTGGATTTCGGGAATGTGCTGATGCGTTCCGATCTTGTACGCCCGCACGCTCTCGTTCACCTCCGAGAAGCTGTACTCCACGCCGCTCTTCCGCCCCGCCCCCGAAACTCCGGACAGGGAGTTGATCACAATCCCCTTGACGTCAATGAGGCGCGCGGCAACCGCGGGGAGGAGCGCGAGGATTGCGCTGGTCGGATAGCAGCCTGGATTGGCCACCAGATCGGCTGTCCGAATCTGCTCCCGCAACAGCTCGGGCAGCCCATAGACCGCCTGCCCGAGGAGCTCCGGCGCCGCATGAGGCATCTTGTAGTAGCGCTCGTACAGCTCCGCCGTGGGGAGACGGAGGTCTCCGCCCAGGTCAATGATCCGGCTTCCGGTCTTGCGCAGTGCGGCCACGATCCCCATCGCCTCGCCCGAAGGCAGCGCGATGAAAATACAGTCCAAGCCCTTGCACTGCTCAACATCCAGAGCGGCGAACTTCAGCGGGACCGATCCGGCCAGGAACGGATGCACGTCTTCCACCGGCTTGCCCGCATGCGTGTGTGCCGTGACCAGTTCAATGCGCACGGAGGTGGCCGGGGCCAGCAGGCGAAGCAACTCGCCGCCGGAATATCCCGACGCGCCGACGATGCCGACGCGGAGGGGAGCAGGATGAGATTGTGTGTTCATAGTTCTTGCATAAATATACAAAATTGTGTATCTTTATGCAAGAACAATTTTCGACAGGAGACCCGTATGTCACTGTTCACGCGCGAAGCCTCGTCGTTCTTCCACACATACAAACGCCTCCCCCTCCAGATCGCCCGGGGCGAAGGCATGTACCTGTTCACCGCCGACGGCACCCAATACCTGGATATGTTCGCCGGCATTGCCGTCAATGCCCTCGGCCATGCGCACCCCCGCGTGGTCCGCGCCATAGCAGATCAGGCCTCGCGCTATATCCACGTCTCCAACTATTTTGCCCAGGAACCCCAGATCCGGCTGGCCGAACTCCTCCTCCGCCACTCGGGAACTGCCCGCGTCTTCTTCACAAACAGCGGCACGGAGGCGATGGAAGGAGCCCTGAAAATCGCGCGCCAGTGGGGGTCGGGCCGGGGGAAAACACACATCGCGGGATTCAGCAACGCCTTTCACGGGAGAACATACGGCGCACTCTCCGTCATGGACCGCCCCGCATACCGCGACGGCTTCGGACCATTTCTGGACAATTGCGACTCGCTCCCGTTCAATGATAGCGATGCACTGCGAAGCGCCGTCGGCCCCCAGACTGCTGCCGTGGTACTGGAATGCATCCAGGGCGAAGGAGGGATCAGACCGGTTACAGCCGCATTCGTCGACACCCTCAAAGAGCTCCGCAAGCAGCACGGCTTCCTTGTGATCGCCGATGAAATTCAAACCGGGACCGGGCGCACCGGACGGTTCCTCGCTTCGGAACACTTCGCACTTTCCCCGGACATCATCACGCTGGCGAAACCCATCGGCGGCGGACTCCCCCTCGGCGCAATCCTCGGCGCTCCGTCGGTGGCAGATGTCCTGCAACCGGGCATGCACGGCACAACGTTCGGAGGAAATCCCGTCGCCTGCGCCGCAGGCATCGCCGTTCTGGAAGAAATCGAGGAACGCGGTCTCATGCAACATGCCACGGAGATGGGGAATCTCCTGCTCTCCCGCCTGCGCGACTGCTCGTCGGCATTTCCGAAACTCTGTAAAGAAGTGCGGGGAGTGGGTCTGATGGTCGGACTGGAGCTCACCGTTGAAGCCGAGCCAGTGGTCGCGGGTATGAGGGAACGCGGCATACTCATCAATGGCACGGACAAAACCGTCCTGCGGTTCGTCCCGCCGCTTATCGTCAACGCAGCAGAGATCAACCGGACCGTCGATACCCTGCGTGAGGTGCTTTCGGGAGTTTCCTCTTTTTGACAAGCCGTTGTCGGTTTTGGCAATAAGAATTCCCGCTCGGGCCTGAAAACCCCCCGCGCTTGCGCATTTCTTCGCCTTCTTCTGGCACACGCATTGCTAGCATTGTCGTGGTGAAGTGTCTAAACACTGTTTACCGTCCCAGGAGACCCATGTTTCGCATCATCCAGACCCGGCAACTCGCTCCTACCATTACCCTGTTCGAAATCGAAGCGCCTTTTGTGGCGCGCAAACGCAAGCCCGGCAATTTCATCATGATCCGTGTCGACGAGCACGGCGAACGGATACCGCTGACCATCGCTGACAGCGATCCGGCCAGAGGAACCATTACTATTATAGTGCAGGCCGTGGGGAAGACCACGAAGCAGTTGTGCGCGCTGAAGGCAGGCGAGGCGATCCGCGATGTCGTCGGTCCGCTCGGCACCCCCACACCCATCCAGCACCACGGCACCGTCGTATGCGTCGGCGGCGGCGTCGGAACAGCCGAGCTGTTTCCGATCGCCCGCGCGCTGAAAGACGCCGGCAATACGGTCCTCTCGATCGTCGGCGCTCGCTCACACGACCTGATCATTCTGGAAGAAGAAATGCGGCAGCTGTCCGATCGTCTGTTTCTTACCACCGACGACGGCTCGTATGGGCGGAAAGGATTCGTGACCGACCAGCTCAAAGACATCCTGGACGCAGGCGATGGGGTTCATGCGGTGTTCGCCATCGGCCCGCTGCCCATGATGAAAGCCGTCTCCGTCCTTACCCGGTCCTACAATGTGCACACGCTGGTTTCGCTGAATACTATCATGGTGGATGGCACCGGCATGTGCGGGGGATGCAGGGTCACGGTCAACGGCGCAATGAAATTCGCATGTGTGGACGGCCCGGAATTCGACGGACATGCGGTCGATTTCGACGAGCTCATGATGCGCAACAGAACCTATGTCGACCTGGAGCGGATGGCGGACGAGCGGCATGCATGCAAGCTCGCAGGCATGACGCGGGAGGTCATCTCATGACAACGCCGAATCCGCTCAAGCCGTCGGAACGCATGAAGATCCCCCGCCAGGAACCCCTCGAGCAGGACGCTGCCGCACGAAGCACGAATTTCCTCGAGGTGTCTTTCGGCTTCGACATGGATCGCACGATCGTTGAAGCGCAGCGCTGCCTCGACTGCAAAACGCCCTACTGCAGCGACGGCTGCCCCGTGGGCATCGACATCCCCGGGTTCATCCGCCTGGTGCTGGCGCATGACTACGTCGGGGCAGTCCGCAAGATTCGCGAAGCGAACTACCTCCCCGCCATCTGCGGCCGCGTGTGTCCACAGGAAACACAGTGCGAAGAACTCTGCGTGATGGGCAAGAAGCTGACACCGGTCGCCATCGGGAAGCTCGAACGGTTCGTGGCAGATTACGAGATGCGCGAGAAGCTCTTCCAGCCGCCGGCAATTACCGAACACCGCGAGGAAAAGGTTGCGATCGTCGGATCCGGTCCGGCCGGACTCACCTGCGCCGCAGAGCTCGCGCAAAAGGGATACCGGGTGACCATCTTTGAGGCACTCCACGCTGTCGGAGGCGTGTTGCGGTACGGGATCCCCGAATTCCGTCTCCCCAAGGAAATCCTCGACATCGAGACCGAACGCATCAAAGCGCTGGGCGTTGAGATCTACACGAACTTCGTTGTCGGTCGGACCGCCACCATCGATGAGCTGTTTGGAGAATGGGGCTTCTCGGCCATCTTTCTTGCGACCGGCGCCGGCACGCCGACGTTCATGGGCATCCCCGGAGAGCACCTGAGCGGCGTCTATTCCGCCAATGAATTCCTCACGCGCGTCAACCTCATGGGAGCGTACCGTTTTCCTGACCTCGACACGCCCATCCGGATCGGGAAATCGGTCGCGGTGATCGGCGGCGGCAACACAGCGATGGACGCGGTGCGAACGGCAAAACGCCTCGGCGCGGAAAAGGCCTATCTGATCTACCGGCGATCCCGCCAGGAAATGCCGGCACGGCAGGAAGAAATCCATCATGCCGAACAGGAAGGCATACAGCTTCTCCTCCTCACCAATCCCGTCCGGATCATCGGGAACGGTCAGCACTGGGTCTCAGGGATCGAGTGTCAGCGAATGGAACTCGGGGAGCCGGATGATTCGGGCAGGCGGAGACCCGTTCCGGTTCAGGGATCGGAATTTGTCCTGGATGTGCAAACGGTGGTCGAGGCAATCGGCCAGAAACCCAATCCCATCATCCAATCCACCACGCCAGGGCTGACGACCAGCAAACGCGGCACAGTGGTGACCGATGAGACGCAGAAAACCAGCCGTCAGGGAATCTTCGCCGGCGGGGATTTGGCACGCGGAGGCGCGACCGTCATCCTTGCCATGCGGGATGGGAAACAAGCCGCGGCGGCCATCCATGACTTCCTGACCGCGAAACCCCTGGCTTAGCGGTTTTGGTGGACGTACGCCCGCGTGATAATCGGGTCCACGCTGTGCCGTGAAAGGATCCGCTCGATCATCCCGCTTGTGAGGGCGGTGTCCGCAGGCAGCAACTTTATCCCCCCCGATGTCACAAGGTCTGCGGCAAGGACCATCCCCGCCTCAAGGGATTGCACAGGAACCTCGCGTTTCCCCTGGATCCAGTCGGGATCTGCCACGGCCAAGAGGTATTCCTCCGTCAGCTGAACCAACCGCGAATCAAACATGGTGCTCCGGCCCGCGGCAATCTGCTGCCGGATCGTGCCCAGGTCCAGCGCTCCCCGTTCTTCAATGGCGTTGACGATTCTGAGTATACGTGAGCCGAGAGGGATCTGGTCTTTTATCAAGTGGTCCGGCGATCCGGTCCCATCCACGTTTTCCGCCTGATGCCGGAGCAGATGTCCGACCTCCCGTAGTTGCGGAACGTTCCCCACGATCATGTGCCCGAAGAGCGGAAACTGCGCCATGACCTCTTTGTCTTCCTTCGTCCACGTTGCCCTGTCTTTGCGCAAGACCTCATCCGCAATGACGACTTTGCCGATCTCATGGAGCTTTGCGGCCAGCACGATGGTGTGCGAGTTTTCAGCCGGGAGATTCAGGCGGGAGCACATCCACCTCGCGTACGCGCCGGCCCGTTGGGACCGCGCCGCCGCATCCGGCACACGCAGGCTCACAATGTTGACGAGCAGGGCGGTGAGCGCATCCAGATGCTCTCCCAGCGCGGTGTTCAGCCGTTTGAGCTCTGCGCCATCCGCTTTGAGCTGATCCTGCATCTTCTTGATGCGCATCAGGGCGCGGATGCGCGAGAGAAACTCCGCGGGCGGGAATGGCTTGACGATGTAGTCGTCCACTCCCGCTTCGTACCCTTTCAATTTCGTTTCCGTTTCGCCGGCACCGGTCAGCATCATGACCATCGCATCGTGCAGGAGCGGATGCTGCCGTATCCACGCTACGAGCTCCAGGCCGCTTTCCCTGCCCAGATAAAGGTCCACCAGAACCAGCGACGGCGAATGCAGCTCCGCGAGCTGGCGTGCCTCGGGGATCGCGGAGGCGCACACCACGGCGTATGCTCCTTCGGCGTTCAGGACGTCGTTCACGAGCTTCAGAGAATCCGCATCATCGTCGACGAGAAGGATAACCGGACGCGCGTTCATTCGCCCCCTCCCGTCAGGAATTTCACGACGATGCTTATGCGCCTGTTCGTGACATCCATGGGATCGGCCGGATTCTTGAGCCGCGTATCCGCATACCCGCGGATCTCGTCGAACCGGGCGTGCGGTACGCCGTTGCGCACGAGCACCCGGCGGGCGCTGTTCGCACGGTCCGCGCTGAGCTCGAAATTCGTATAGCCGTCGGCCGTCGAGTAGGGACGGCTGTCCGTATGTCCTTCGATGATGAGATGATTGGGCAAGCCGGAAACTTCTTCCGCGATGATCTTGAGGAGAGCAATGGCGTCCGGCTCCAGCGCGGCGGTGCCTCCGACAAACAAAAACGACTCCGACTGGTCCAGCAGCTCGATGCGCAATCCCTCGCGAACAATCTCGACCTTCACCTGTTCCGCAAGTTTCGCGAGGCCCTGCTTGTCGCCCAGCTCCTTCAGAATCTCCTGGGCCATCGCCTGTAGATGCAGCGAGTCCTGCTGCCGTTTGAGGGCCTCTTCCATGACGCGGTCTCCGACAAGAAGCTTGTTGAACTCGAAGACCCCTCCGCCCTTCGTGTTTTCCATGAACGCGCCCGGGTCTTTGAAGTACTGGGCCACGTATTCCTTCACCTGCTTGCTTTGTCCTACAATCCAGAGCACGATAAAGAGGGCCATCATGGCCGTCACGAAATCCGCGTACGCCACCTTCCACGCGCCGCCATGGTGGCCGCCGTGTCCGGACTTCTTCTTGACGATGCGTATGGGTACATCCTGAGACTGTTCGAACGGGTCCATAGGGCCGCTTACTTCTGCTGGGCCTTGGCGCTGCGGACAGCTTCTTCAAGCTCCGCAAACGTCGGCCGCACGCTGTGATAGATCACCCTCCGCGCAAACTCCACGACAATGATGGGCGCATTTCCCTTGGCATAGGCAACGATACCGGCCTTGATGCACTCCAGGAAGCGCGATTCCGACGCCTGCAGCAGTTCAATGTGCGTGGCGAGAGGTTGCACGAATCCATAGGACAAGAGGATGCCGAGAAAGGTTCCGACAAGTGCCACGGCGACCTTGTGCCCGACCTCCTCCGGAGGCCCGTTGATGGCCTGCATGGTGATCACGATGCCCAGCACGGCGGCAACGATCCCGAGGCCCGGCAGAGCGTCGCCGATCTTCTGGATGAGCGCGGGCGTTGTGGCTCCCTCCGCGTGATGGCTGTCGATATCCGCGTCCAACAGGGCCTCAACGTCATACGGCGGCACCCCGCCCCCGAGCAGGAGTTTCATGGTGTCGCACAGATAGTCAAGGGCATGGTGGTGCTTCAACAGGAATTCGTTTTTCGTGAACACCGCGCTCTTCCCCGGCTCCATCACATGCGGTTCGAGGGCAATAAGTCCGTCCCGTTTCGCCACGGTAAACAGCTCGAACAACGTTCTGAGGAGATCGAGGTACCTCTGCTTCGTGAAGGGATCGCCTTTCAACACTCCCAGAGCGCGTCCGACGAGCGCTTTCAACTGAGCCAGGGGGGTCATGACGAGCAGAGATCCGATCGCCGCACCCCCGATGATCAGGAATTCCACCGGCTGGATGAGGAGCAAGAGAGGCCCCCCTTCCATGACGAACCCCCCCAGGACCCCGAGTAGGACGACGGCTGCACCTATAATGACAAACATGGTAGTCCTGTTCTTCTCCGTTAATCTTCCGTGTTCTTCACTTGAGAAGCGGCAGCACCGCTCTCCGGGGGACCCGCCGCATGCTCAGCGTGCGCCGGGGCCGCGACATGCGAATCCGTCCGAATCACGCGCACGCCGGGAGGAGCCTCGATCCCGATTTTCACCTGCCCGCCACGGATGGCAATCACCTTGACGATGATGTCGTCCCCGATCTTGATCGCCTCCGAGGGCTTTCGCGCCAACACTAGCATGATCGTGCCCCCTGATCGGCTTCTTGGACCTCGATGGGGAAACGGTCCGGCAAGGCCGTGTCATCAAGTGTGACCTGCTCGCCCATGCGCACGCTGTGGCGGATGAGGATCGGGTGACGGAGGTCCAGCCACCAGGCGATGCCGCCTTCACCCGCAGTAGCGATGACAAACGTTGTTGTCCCCTCGGTCAGGACCTGATCCGTGGCATTGCCGTCCAGCACGACAGCCGGATCCAGCACGGAGATGGCAACGGCCGGATCTTCCACGCTCACCAGCCACTGGAAGGGGGAGGACACCTCATCGTCCACCACGACAAACTGGGTGCAGTCCTTCCGGCCCAACAGCCCATCGGGAAACCGCATCACCTGCTCTTCCGTGCATGAGATTTCGCCGAACTTTCCATTGACAAATTTCATAAGCGCTTCTCCCGGGGAGCCTCTGCCTCCAGAGCTTCCGCCGTCCGTGAGGTCGTTTCATACCGCGATTCGCCCGTCGCGACAATGACGATGTCCACCCTCCGGTTCTTCGACCGGTCTTCGGGCGTATCGTTGGGCGCGATGGGAAGGAACTCCGAGTATCCCACCACCGACACGCGCTCCTGGATCAAGCCGTGCCGCTGGATCAGGTAGTAGGCCACATTGAGCGCGCGCGCGACTGACAGGTGCCAGTTCGAGGGGAACTGCGCAGTGCTGATGGGCACGTTGTCGGTGTGCCCTTCCACACGCAGGTCGTTGGGCAATCGCCGCAGCACCCCCGCGAGCGTGTCCAGCGTGACAAGAGAGGTGCTTTTGATCACCGCGCTTCCCGAGGCAAAGAGGAGCTCCTCCATGATGTGCACCGTAACCCCTCGCTCATTCTCCGTGATCGTGATCGGGAGCTGCTGCGCGTCCAGTTGCAGCGCGTTGCGCACGTCGCGGGCGATGCGCTGGCGCTCCGTATGAAGCGCCGAACCGGGCTGCTCAATCAGCGCCGGATTGCCCGTGAGGATTCCGCGAGGCGCACCAAACACTCCGTTGAGGGCCGAGGCGATCTCGACGTATTTCCCGGCATCAACCTTCGAAATAGCATACAGAATCACAAACAAGCCGAGCAGAAGCGTGATCAGATCGGAGTAGGTGAGCAGCCACCGGTCTTCATTGCCCTGTTCCCGTGGTCTCCGCGCGCGTTTCATCGGACGTCCTGCTCCTGTTCTGCCGCAGGAAGCATGCTGTTCAGCCTGGCCTTGATGACCGAAGGGATCTCGCCGGCCTGAATCGCCAGAATCCCCTCGACAATCATATCCATGAACAGGTACTCTTCGTTGTGGATGTGCTTCAGTTTGTCCGCGATGGGCAGCCACACGATATTGGCCATGAACACCCCCCAGAGCGTCGCAACAAATGCGCTCGCAATATGCCGGATCAGCGTATCCGGATCATCGCCTGCGGAGGCAAGCGTTGCGATCAGACCCATGACGGTCCCGATGATGCCCATCGTCGGCGAGTATCCGCCCATTTTCTGAAAAAGCGATGCGCTCTGCGCATGACGCTCGGTGACGTAGTTCACTTCCGTTTCGGCAAGAGAACGGAGGATCTCCGGTTCTGTTCCATCGATGGCGAACCGGAGGATTTTCCGCATGAAGAGGTTGTCCAGCTTCCCGAGCTCCTTCTCCAGGGCCAGCAACCCGTCCTTCCGCGCGATGGTCGAGAAGCGCACCAGCGTCGTGATCGCCTCCTGCATCGCGTACGTCGGAGGAAACGTGACGAGCTTCAACATCTTCCCCATGCTGAGAAACGTTTTCAGGGATGTTCCGGTCAACGCGGCGGCAAATGTTCCGGCAAAGACAATCAGCATCGCGGGCGGTAACAATATCCCTTCGAGGTTCCCACCTTCCCACAGGAAGGAGCCGAAAATGGCCAGCACGCCGAGCACCAGTCCCAGAACTGTCGCTATGTCAAGAGTTCGTCTCATGCTAGGTCAGGAAATTGAGCAGTGATTTCGGTATGATGTCCGCCGCCGCGCTGAGCGCCGCATCCAGCATCAATTGCTCCTGTTTCAATTTCATTGCCACTTCCGCGAGGTCGACGTCCTGTATCGCGGAACGGAGATCCAGGAGGTGCTCATTCTGGGCAGTCAGGTAGTCGTTGGCGTTGGAAAGATTCGTCGCATACGACCCCGCCCTGGCTTCTTCGCGCATCACAACATCCTGCATCATGGTCAGGAGTGCCATATCATCGGCCGACGGCTTCACACCGCTGCGGAGGTTGTCCCTGAGCTCCATGAGCTTGTTGAAAACGCTGATGGTTTGATGGGAGCCGGACATCGTGGACGGCCCGCCCCCGGTGTCTCCCTCGGTGATGGCCCCGCCCTTATAGATCATGTTCAATGGCGGTGCGGTAGTGCCGGGGGTTGCTCCGGACGGTGTCAGCACGAGAGGCGTGCCGCGGACCAGATCCTTCATTTGCCCGGTCACCGCATCAAACGTGATCGTCGCTGTGCCCCCCGACAGGGTTGCATCCGTGGCGCCGGCGGGGAGAGCCGCCGAAATGCTCCACGAGTTGGCATCCACTTTCTGCATCGTGAGGACGACATCGTGCACCACGCCCGTGCCGTCCGTCACCTGCAAGGTGTTCGTGACCGTGGTGTTCACCGCGGCATTCCGGTCGAGCATGCCGGCAAGGGACACCTCGCCCGTCGAGTTGAACGCAGCCATGCCGCTCACGTTGACGACCTGTGAAACGCCTTCGCCGACCTGGTATTGAATAGCCCGGGCATCGCCCTGATAGGTGATCTGCGCCGGCGTGCCGGTCCGCACAAACGGGGGCGTCGTGGTGCGCGTCCCGCCGAAGATGTACTTGTTGTCGAACTGCGTATTCGCGATCTCCACGCCCAGCGTGAGGAACTGGTCCACCTGATCGGCCAGCTTGCCAAGCAGCGAGGGATCGCCGGTGCTCACGGCGCCGGTGAGGACAGACTTCACATCCCCGAGCAGATCCGACACCTTTCCCAGGCTCTCCGCCGTCATCTTCAGGAAGCTCTTTCCTTCGACAACGTTGTTCTTGAACGTCTCCACCCGCTCCAGATCCGCGTTGAGGCGCAGAAGCGTGTTGGAGGCGGAAGGATTGTCCGACACGCGCAGGATGCGCTTTTGCTCGGCCAGCTGGGTGTTCAAACGGTTGATCCGGCCCTTGCTCCGGTTGATGCTGGACAAGAAGTTCGAAATAATCGAAGTGTCTGTGATGCGCATGACTACACCATGTTCAGTAGTGTCTGAAACATTTCGTCGGCGGTGTTTACCATCCGCGCCGCCGCGTCAAAAGCCCTCTGGAACTTGATCATATCCGTCATTTCCTCGTCCAGCGACACGCCGGAAACCGACTCGCGCTGCGTGGTCAACTGATCGAGCACGAGCTCCTGCGACTGGATCATCGTATCAGCAGAGTTGACCGCAGACCCGATCCGGGTGACGCTCTGGTTGTAGTATTGCAGCAACGAGAGCCCGTCGAGCAGCGTCGCCCCGCCGCCATCCGTGACCGGCTTGCGGTTCAGCGCCTCTGCAATGAGCAGGGCAATCTCATTGTTTCCGGGCGCGGTCGCGGAGGCCGAGGCGGCGATATTGTCGATGCTCGGCGCCGATCCTGCTGCCGCCCCCCCAGAGGTGTCGGTGAGATCCAGGCCGATCGTTGCGGCACTATTGCCCATGAAGAAATTGATGCCGGTGGCCGGTGGATTCTGAAGCCCGTATCCTGTTGCATGGTAACGGTTTACTTCGGCAACAATGCCTTCCGCCAGCCGGTCCAGCCGGCCCAGAGCATCGGGAATTGTTGTGTTGTAGGATTTGAGAAGTCCGCCCGCCTCGCCGCCCGTCAACTTCACCTCGTTACCCAGACCGCTCACGATCCGCAGCTGATCAAACGAGGATCCGGAGACCGTGGCTGGCGGAGCGGGTTCAAGCCGCAGCGGGAGGGAGGCACCGTTGTCGGCAATGACCGCTCCGCCCAGCACAACCATGACGGATCCGCGGCTGTCTTCATGCACCTGAATGTTTGCGAGGGTGGACAGCTCTTCCAGTTTTGCATCCCGGAGGTCCTGCATGTCGCTGGGGTTCAACCCGCCAACCGTCGCGGCAGTGATATCGACATTCAGCTTGCTGATCTCCGTCGTGAGCGTGTTGATCCGGTCAAGTTTTGTGGTGATCTCATCGCGCAACGAATTACGAAGAGAGGACATCTCTGCGTTGAGCCGGTGGAAGGTGTCCGTGACCTGTTTTCCTTTCAGCATCAGGTCATTGCGGGAAACGGGATCCTCGGGGTTCGTGGAGAGATCATGCCAGGATTGGAAGAAGCTGTTCAACACCCCGCTCATCCCTGAATCCGACGGCTCATTAAACGTCGCCTCGATCTGGCTCAGGATCTGGTATTCCGCACTGGCCAGGCTCAATGAGTCATTCGAAGAGCGGATCTGTTGATCGATAAACCGGTTCCTCAGTCGCGACACGCTTTCCACCATGACGCCCGTGCCGAGGAGCCCTGCCGCCGTTTGCGACGGAGAGGTGGTGACGAATTCCGCACGCTGTCGCGAATACCCCGGCGTGCTCACATTCGCAATGTTGTGCCCCGTCACACTCAACCCATACTGCTGGGCCAGCAGCGCGCGACGCGCAGTTTCCAGAACCTGTGATATACCGCTCATCAGCGTCCCTCCTCCCAATCCTTAGATGCGGTGATCCACGAGCTGTCGTGTGTGATCGTCGGTTACGAGCCGCAAGGTGTCCTGAACGAACCTGAGCGACCGTTGGAGCAGGACGCGGTTCTGATCGTTCATATGCAACAGGCGCTCGACCACCGTCCGGAGCCGGGCCGCCATGGTGGATATCCGTACCGCATCCGCCGCATCCAGGCACTCCAGCAGCTCATCGATGGACACCTGGCGCGTTTCCTCGGTCACCGGAACCGATGCGGCTCCGGCCAGTTCAGCGGCCAGCCGCATGCGTTCACTTTCCAGTTCGTGCAGCGGCTTCAGGAGCTTCTGCTCCTCGACGGCAAGAGAGGAAAGCATATCCCCCTGGATGCCGACAATAGAGCGCTGCTTCCGCGAGAGCAACTGGAGAAGGGCTTCCCCGACCTCCACCTCGGTTTCCATCACGCGTTCGAGTTCTTCAATCTTCGTCATGAGTGCCTGGCTCCTGCTGTTCAAAAAAGCGTAGATATTCCAAAACTTTCCCCACGTATGCTTTGGTTTCCTTGTAGGGAGGGATGCCCTGGTGCTTCAGGACGGCTCCGGGTCCCGCATTGTAGGACGCGAGTGCGTGTTCCAGATTTCCCTGGAACCGGTCCAGCAGTTGACTCAAATACTTGGCTCCTCCATGCACATTCTGCTTCGGGTCCCACACGTTGCGCACACCCATGGCAGTTGCGGTGGAATCGATGAGCTGCATCAGGCCCTTTGCCTGTTTCGAAGACTGGGCTGTCGTTCGCCCGGCCGACTCGGTGGCAATGACCGCCTTCAAAAGGCTGGCATCCACACCGTGCGTCTCCGCCGCGTCGTCAATGATGGAACTGAGCGCGTCCACGCGACGGCGTACCGTGTCCGGCACTGCGGACGCTTGCCCGGCCGGGCCCGTCGCGGACGTCGTATTGCTTATGCCCGACGGCGACGAGTGCTTCGGAGCGTCGCTTGCAGAGTCCGTCTTCGCGATGGCAGGACGGACGCTTATCCCGGCCGCGGGAGGTATCTCCTTCAGCTGCTTCGTCTTCGGCATCTCTTCGCCGGTAATCTCCTTGTACAGCATTTCCCCGAGCCCCAGGGTGCTGCCGCGGGACACATGTCTTGCCAGTTCGATGTCAAACAATCCTTCCATCATGTCTCCGCCATAGCTCTCCCCGAACATGGTTTCCTTGGGGATACTGGATCGCATGCTCTTGAGCATGTACCCCACGAGCACGGCTTCGAACTCCTTCACCGCGTACTGCAGGCGGAGTTTCTGCTGCGCATCCAGCGTCTGCTGGGTCTGCGCCGCCTGCGACTGCTGTGTCGAGTTCACGGGGTTCATCAGATGATCACCAATTCTGCGTTCAGAGCACCCGAGCGCTTCAGCGCCTGGAAAATCGCGATGATGTCGCGGGGCGTGACTTTGAGAGCGTTCAGGGTCTTTGCGACATCCTGAACGGTCGCCGCTCCGTCAAAGGCCATCACGGTTGCCGAGTCCTCCCCGGCATAGACCGCCGTGAGCTGTGTCGAGACCGTCTGCCCCTGCGAGAAGGGTGACGGTTGGGAAATGACGGGTGTGGATTCTATTTCGATATTCAGACCGCCGTGGGATATTGCGGCAGGCAAAATGCTCACCGCACCCCCCACCACGATCGTGCCTGTGCGTTCATTGATGATCACTTTTGCCGTGACATCTGGCGTTACCTCCAGAAGCTCCACCAGCGACACGAACTCGACCAGTCGGCCGTCTGCCATGAATGCCTGCGGCACGCGGATGCTGATCCTCGACGCGTCATCCGGAATGGCGATCCGTTCGCCGATCTTCACGTTGATGGCTTCTGCAATTCTCGTCGCCGTCGTGAAATCCGCTTCCATCAGGACCACAGCCACCGTGGAATCCTGCGTGAACGAAGACCGGATGGCCCGTTCCAGTATTGCCCCGCCCGGAATTCTCCCGGTTGCGGTGTGGTTCCTGCGCACCTCATTCCCATGTGCACGAACGCTGATGCCGCCGACCGAAAGCGGTCCCTGTGCCATGGCGTAGACAGTGCCGTCAATTCCGGACAGCGGCGTCAGCAAAAGTGTCCCTCCCTGCAGACTCGTCCCGTCACCCATCGACGAAACCACCACGTCTGCGGTTCCGCCTTCCTTGGCAAACCCCGGCACAGTGGCCGTCACCATCACCGCTGCGACATTCCGCAGGCGGAGATCACTCTGCGGTACGGTGATGCCGAACCGTTTGAGCATGCTGCTGACGGACTGCAGCGTGAACGTCGACCGCTGCGTATCGCCCGTGCCATTCAGCCCCACGACAAGACCGTAGCCGATCAGCTGCTGACCTCGCACGCCATGGACGTAGGCGATGTCCTTGATACGGATTGCAGACGCCGCCTGCAGGCTGAGCAGCACGTTCCCTGCACCTATGAGAAGTTTCCTGTTCATGCCACCCTCACTTAGAAAAGCCAGTGTAACAGTTTCGTGATCCAGCCCGGTCCCTGGGCCCGTGAGACGATGCCGCCGCCCTCGAAAGCGATGCGTGCATCCGAAATATTGTATGAGTAGACGCTGTTGTCGGCCTGAATGTCGGACGGACGGACGATCCCCGTAATG
Organism: Bacteroidota bacterium; assembly: GCA_020846365.1. Taxonomy (GTDB): domain Bacteria; phylum Bacteroidota; class Ignavibacteria; order UBA10030; family UBA6906; genus JAGDMK01. The sequence goes on along the minus strand of JADLEA010000207.1, from coordinate 4,135 downwards.
GTGATAATCTGTTCCTCGCCGTTAATGATGATCGTGCGGTTACCGGTGATCGCAAGGTTGCCGTTTGCCAGGACCGAGTCCACGCGGGCGCTGATGCGTGCCCGGATCGAGCCGCGCGCCGTTGTTGCCCCCTCACCCTTGAACGAGTTGCCCGACCCGATCCCCAGGGAGACATCGGGAAGAGAGCTTTCTCCAACATTGCCCGCGGCGGAGAGCGAGAGATTGCTCGACCGCTCCGCGGAGGTGCTGGCGTCATTGGAAGCGCTGGAAGTCTCCACGACGAGCACCGTGACTGCGTCGCCGGCCTGATTGGCCTTCTGATCGGCGAAAAGCGATCTCCCGATATTGCTGCGCATGTCCTGGGCCGTCGCCAGCGCGACACCGGCTAGCATGAGCAGAGAGCAGAATAGTGTTTTCATAATTCCTTCCTTCCTATTCAACCGGAACGGCGACGGTCCTGCCATCATACACGCGGGCCTTGAGCCGTTCACCCCTTCCCCGTACGGATACATCAATCAGATCGCCCCGGTGTCCATCCTCACGCGCGACGCCCTCGGCGGTCAGAGTAACGCTTCCTGCCTTCACCCGCACATTCACCCTGTCACCAGCCATCACCAGCGGGACGGGCTCGAACAGGTCCTGGTACAGGATGCTTCCCTGTGCAATGATGCGCCGCGCCCGTTTGTCGCTCAGGGAGAGCGGATCCTGCACGATCGGGCGATCGAAAAAGGTCGTCTCCATCCTCACAATGCGCAGATCGTCCGGCGCCGGCGTGGCACGCCACGGGATCATCCGGTTCGCCACCACCACATCTGCGTAAGTTCGTATCAGGGCGGTTACCATGCACCGCTGCACCGCTTTGCCCCTGCACTCGACGGCGATAACGAATGTCGTCGCACCTCTGGTCCGCGCGGAGCCGCCCGGTTCCACGTGCAGGGCATAGGAGGCGCATTCCACCCGGAGACTTTCGGGCACGGAGCGGAACGTGAGTTCCCGTTCCTCGCCCTCCTCCGTCCCTTTGCCTGCCATGTACGCACGCACGGCGTCCTTGAATTCGCCGGCTCGGACCACCGCCGGGCCTTCCCCTGCAACCGCGGCGAGGGAAAGCAGCACAGTCCCGAGCGCTGCGAAGATCGCTATGGTGGATCGCTTAGCCACGTTTAATGCCGTTGGCCACGTTTAACATGTCCTCGACGGTCTTGATGGTCTTGGCATTGATCTCATACGCACGCTGCGCCGTGATCATGCCGACCATTTCCTCCACGACGTCCACATTAGAGGACTCCAGCATTCCCTGCAGAATCTCGCCGAACCCTTCGCTTCCCGCAGTCCCGATAATCGGGGCTCCGGATGCCGTCGTCTCGACAAACAAGTTCCCGCCGATGGAGCTCAGACCCGCGGGGTTGACAAATTTCGCCAGCTCGAACTGTCCGATCTTGGCGGGCTCTCCGCCCCCTGATGTGGCGGCTTCAATGGTGCCGTCACGGGCGATGGAGATTGTCGTGGTGTCGTCGGAAAACGACACAGCCGGCTCCACCAGGTAACCCTGGGACGTCACGAGGGAGCCCTCGCCGGAGAGCTTGAAGGATCCGTCGCGCGTATAGGCAAGGGTCCCGTCGGGACGCCGTACCTGGAGGAACCCCTCGCCCTCAATCGCCACGTCCAGCTGATTTTCCGTTGGCTGGATGTCTCCCTGGGCAAAGCTTTTCTGGGTGGACACGGGAACCGTGCCGGTGCCGACCTGAAGTTCTCCCGGCTGTTGCACATTCGGGTTCTGGGATACACCCGTGCTCTTCAGTGTCTGATACATCAAATCCTGGAATTCCGGCCTGCTTTTCTTGAAGCCCGAGGTATTCACGTTCGCCAGGTTATGTGCGATCGTGTCAATATTCAACTGCTGGGCATACATGCCCGTCGCCGCCGTACGCAATGCTCTGTTCATCGTTCCTGCCTCGCTCCTAGTGTTCGTTACACCCGGCCGATATCCATCGTCCGGTCCAGAGTCGCGTCCTGCGACTGAATCATTCGTTGGTCTGTTTCAAATGCCCTGCTGAGTTCGATCATCGCGATCATCTCTTCGATACCTTCGACGTTGGATTCCTCCAGGAAACCCTGGCGGATGGACACGGCGTCCGGCGGCATGTTCTTCAAGACCTCCCCCTGGTTCACGAAGAGCAGCGACTCGTGATCCTTCTGGTATGCCGCGGGATTTTCCGCCGTAACGACGCGGAGAAATCCGAGGGGCTCGTTCCGGTGAACGACTTCGCCCGAGGGCTGGATCGTGATCGTATCCTGGCTGCGCTTGTCCATGTTTGGTATGCGTATCTGGCCGTTCGTTCCTAGCACCGGATATCCTTCCGCGGTAACGAGCGTGCCGTTGTCGCTCAGCGAGAAGTTGCCGTTGCGCGTCAGGCGGACACCGCGGGGGGTATCCACGGCGAAGAAGCCGTCACCAGCAATGGCCAGATCGAACGGGTTTCCCGTCTGGCGCATCGCGCCGGGCGAAAGGTCAATGGCGCGCTGGGTTTCGATGCCGCTGAGATCCGAACGCCCGTCCGGTCGCGCATTGGAGGATTCTTCCAGCATCCGGACGAACACCCGGTCGCGCTTGAATCCCGTCGTATTGATGTTTGCCAGGTTGTTCGCGATCACTTCCATGCGCGTCATTTTGGGGCGCATAGCCGCTTCGGACGAATAGATGCCCTTGATCATTGCTCTTCCTCCTTCTTGCCCTGCACGTGCGCCATGGTCTTCAGCTTCAGCGCGAGATCAAATTCTCCTCTGCCCACCCCGAGCTTCCTGGCCGCCTGCAAACGCTGCGTCTTGGTCGTGGCACGTGACAGCGCGCTTTGCATCCGTTCGGACGACACCGCCACCGTCCCTTGTTCGTGGAACCGCCGTGCGAGCGTGATTTCCTCGCTTCCACGTTTGAATGTCCGCGCCAGCTGGAGCGACGTCTCCCGGCCTCCGTCGTCTTCCTGCATCTCATCCTGCATCAGCGCTGCCAGCAGCTCTTTCTTACCCGCGTCGTCGGTCTCGTCGGGCTCGTCGCGCGTGTCGATGGGTTCCCGGTGTGCGAAGGGACGGGTGATCTCGCCGGCCATCGGTTCCACAGATTGCACCGGTCTCCTGTCTGCAATTCGCTGACGCATCTTGTACCAGACACCGATGGTCATCACCGTTGAGAACAGGCTCAAACCGGCACTGAGCAGGAGCGCAAGCGCCTTTGAAGACTCGGGCTCTGACAGAGGATCCGACGCTGCAGAACTCCGTTGTGCCTCAGCGCGGCCATCCTGCTCCACCTGCTCGCGCGCAACCGCTGGAATGTCAATCAGGGCGCTCGTGGACGCGTACGCGGCGCGGTCATCTCGCGGCGTTCCTGTGGCGTGCGTGGCGGCCGTACCCCGCGCAGGGGAATCCTTTTTCGCGCGAGCGACGCCGGAGACAACTCCTGTATGCGTGGAAACTTTTGCGCCTGCGGCGGCGGAAGCGGCTCCTGTTGGCGCCGTCGCCTTCATGGTTGCAGGCACGGATCCCGTGACGGCAGCCGCGTTGCGCATCGGGGCCTGTCTCACTCCGGGGCGGCCACTGACATCGACAAACAGCTCATTCCCCGCGGAAGGCCGCACACACCGGTACGTGCTTCCTTCGGCAAGAACCAGTGTGGCAACAAGACTGTCCGGAGCGGGCCGGGCGAAAGAGATGCTCACCACCGGTCCGGTCGGGACCGAACGGCGGAGAACGGTGCCTGCCGTTGCCGGCCGCACGCGCGAAAACACCAGTCGCACCATCCCCTTGCCTTGCTCCGTGGAAAACCGCACGTCGCCGGAAAACGCAAAGGATACTTTGCAGTTTTCCCCCTGTGTCGCAACGCGGACATCCTTGAGCACCGACGTCTGGTCGGCCCGCAGGAGACCGTGAGTCAAAAGAAGCACGCACACAGCGGCAATTCGACCCGGGACACGCATCATCGTTGACCCCTCCAGACCGGCAAGAATATGGTGAATGTTGTCCCCTTGCCCACTTCGCTTTCCACCCGGATTTCCCCTTTGTGCTGGGCGATGATTTTGCTGCAGATAGCAAGGCCGAGTCCGGTGCCCTTCTCGCCCTTTGTGCTGAAGAACGGCTTGAAAAT